>NZ_JACJSA010000013.1 GCF_014697545.1 Oscillatoria sp. FACHB-1407
AAGTTTACGATATATTTCTTCTGGCTCATACACCCTCCAGTCTTTGAGTCAGTTTATCAGTACCCGCTAAACTAGGCAAAGTTCCTTTGGTGGACTACTAGTTGTAGAAGTCGAGCTAAAGTGTTTGCGTCCAGAACGATTATGGAATTGGAACATGTGAAACAGCCAAGCCATGCTGAACATACTTTTCCTTTAGGCTGCTCTGGTTGTGGAGAATCTAGAGGATCCTTGCAAATGAATCCGGTGGTAGTAACATGCTGCCCAGAAGCTATTAATTCGACCTGTTCTGGTGACAAATCTTTTATATCTTTTGATACTACTCTGGGATCAAGACTGCCTTTCGATCTGATCCAATTAACATATTCACCTTGTAAAGTGGCGATGCGTTCTGAATTGCGTTGCCGTATACCATCTGATGTATAAAAGTCTTGAGTAGTTTGCACATGTTCGTGATTTAAAGCAGTTTTACGGGCGTAGATATCACCATGTGTCAGTTCGTCAACGCGATCAGAACCAGTTACGCGCAATTGACTTGGATTGATCTTGGGTAGATTATGTTTATGAAAAAAATCGCTTAGAGCATTTGAGAGAGTGCCACAGCTAGAGCCATTCTCAAATGAATTTGCTTCTCCTGTACGAGTGTAATAAATGAATAGCCTTTTCTTCTGTTCAGCAGTTTTAACTGCATCTACAAGCACTTCAGTCATCGCTAGAACTCGTTCGACAATAACTAGCACCGAGTCATTTCGTCTGCTACGAGCAGAATAACTGCGCTTATTGTATTGATTCGCTCGTGGTTTGTACCACTTAAGAATTTTCCGGTTAGGGAATATGGGATGATCATAGATGCAATTCCGCCCCATAAGAAGAATTGAGTCAATATTGCCAAATGTGCGTGATGTAATGAAAAGAATGAAAGGAACGAGTCGTCTAACTGTAGGACAAAGATAACGATTAATTTTTTCTGCTCCTCCATGCTGCCTTACAATTGCTCTAAAAAGCTTGTAATCGTTATGTTTCAAATTATGCTCTAAAGAAGGAGTCAGTCCGTTGTAGTAACGCTTGATGTAAGCAAGACAGTCTGCTAAATCATCTAAATTAGCTACTTGTTCCTTGGATGGTAGTTGAGGCAGCGCCTGTTCAATTAACTTCAGACCGTGTTCAAACTCGCCCCAAATTTCATCGATTTCTTCTAGACATGCCCGTTCTAGCAACTGTTGAGTAGACTTGGGCAGGACTGATTTTGCAATTGTTCGCCTTGCACGACCGGGCCAGGGATTGTAAGGTATCTCACAATCTGATGCCATCTTTGCAGAACGGTTCTGTTTCAACCATGTTATTACGCCTCTTACTGGAGTAAGGCGATTTGATTTAGTATTATCAGAAGAAGGATGTCCTTTGTTTTTCCCTAGGCTACACTTACGGTTATTCAGCCATTCAACAAAAGCATTCAAAAGCGATGTTGTAATTTGCTTAAGGCTGGCGATAGGGGCTAGTTCTGAATTTGCCCGCTCGAAATCATCAATGAAATTGAAGAAATGCTTTAATCCCTTTATTATATTTTGCCTTGTGTTTTGTCTTTGTTGAATTCCACAAGCATAGAAAGCCTCAGCAAAACCAATGGCGATTTCACCCCTGTGTAGGTATTTAGTGAAATCAAAGGTTGAGATAGTATCTTGGTTTGTAAATGTTATTATTAAGAGTATGCCAGACTCAGATTTGTACAGCATCACACCAGCTTGCATCATTTGATCTGAGCTAGATTCTGAATTTGAGTTATCAACGACTACTGTTTCCAACCCTATTTCAAGGGTTGTTAAAGGCACCATACCGCTACTACGATCGATCTTCTGTTTCCTAGCCATAAAGAATCTCGTTGTAGTAATCTTCAATAGCGTCTGAAATTGCTGCCTCGTCTACCTCAACTGCCTTCAGATACGTTCTCAAAGTAACGCCGAGGTCAGCATGCCCAAGCAGAATCTGTATAGTTTTCCAAGGCGCTGGATCACTACGCTTCAAGATTTTGTAGAGATTGATTGCATAGGTGTGACGTAAACCGTGAAAATCAGCGTTGGGAACTCCTGCCGCTTCTGCTGCATCTGCAAAAATTCGAGTAATGCGTTCTCTGGTAATTGGAGAACCATCTTGAGTCAGGAATAACGCATCTGGTTCTTCGTATGTGAAACCACTCTGTCTAGCTTTTCTTCTCGCTTTAGCAACAGTCTTCGCTCGCTCAAGCTTAATGTACCAATTGATCCGGGATATAAACTCCTGTGGCAAATAAACGTCTCTTGGGTTTCCGCCCTTGGTGATCTTTAAACCAATTTGCCGAAATGGCTCATTACTAACACCTGATTCAGGAATTTGGCTCACACTAAGATTTGCGATTTCTATTCGGCGCATACCTGATAACAGAGACGCTTCCGCTACTATTCGATCTCTGCTTGGTCGTGGATCGCTTGAATCTCTTATTTTCGCTGGTCCTAACTTTTGAAGAATACGCTGCAACTCAGGGATTGGAATAGCTCGGATATCAGGCTTAGGACTTTTTAATAGAAGAGTATTAACTTCCCTGAGACCTGAGTTGCGGTTTAAATGGGTTAGGGCAGCTGAATCGTGGCTACGTGGAACACGTAAGTTCTCATAGGAAAACGGAAGCTCGTCAATGAGTTTTGCTTTATGTGCCCAACTGTAATACCGACAAATTGTGCCCAAGCGCCCATTTATTGTGTTTCGCTTGTACGAACGACCTGTATGGGGGCTGGCAATTGTTAACATTCGATTGCGATACATCGCAAGCTCATGCTCTGTAATGTCCTGCCACTCCCAGCCCATGTCCTCGCAGGTTTGAAACCAGTCGTAAAGCGCCTCAGCGTAAGTTTTCTGGGTATCCAGACTCTCAACCCGCCCACTGATCACACAAGTTTTATAGAGAAATAAATTTGCAGGTTCAAATAAACGCATGTCGTTTGCAACCAGAAACCTGAATCCTTCTGGCAAGCCCTCAGCTTCTGCTTTATCTGTAGCTTTAATAAGCTGAACCACGCAAGGCTCTCCTAACCAAGGCTAATAAAGGATTTTGGATGTTTACCTTCGGAATAGATTGACTGGTAGTCCCCCCGCCAGGTAATACAATCTCTCTAATAATATAAGAGAAATTAAAAAATGTCAAAAATAGCTTGAATTCCCTGGAGTGTCAAAAAAGCAGGGCTTACTCTAGTTGTAGTTACAAGGAATTATTACCCCTTGCAACTACAACTTGTAAAATGCAGCAGCAAGAGAATAAGCCTCGTTCGTTATACGAGGCTTTCGACCTCTATGCCATATTTCTTCGCGCTTCTGAGTCAGAAAAGAGGGCTAACGCCACGATCGCTCAGTTGCAGACTATGCTGCTGCGTTACTTGCTACCAGGTTGGGGATTCCCAAAGCTCAAAGGAAGTAAAATTACAGATTTTGAAAAACAGGTTGGTCTGGATAATCTCAAAAGCATAGAGCTAAAGCGACTTCAAGAAGCCCCTGAAATTTTGCAACAACAGCTTAAACAATCAAATGTATCGGGGGGAAGCGAGCGTACTCAGCGTTATATACTCAATCGATTTTTAGCCTGGTGCGAGTCTCAGGAATGGTTAACATGGATTAGCTCTGAGCAAGCTGAGGTCAAACCTGCAAAACTATCTGGCTCTGACAAAAGTATCCGTACTACTAATCGAAAAGCTTTAACAAAATACAGCCTGAGGGCAACTCAAAAATCTCAGATACCTAGCCATCTTCAGCAAGAACTGGACGAGTTTTACCAATTTAGAATTAGTCCTGCTACTGGTTTAGGAGATCTTCCTGTCAAACCAATTACAGCAAAAAACGATTTAACAAACATTCAACTCATATTAGGATGGTTGCATCACTACAAGGCTGTTCCTCTTGAGGACCTAAGTTTGCAACAGCTTGTCCCATTTGTTCCGCTTAGATCCCAAGCTGATAAGAAGGGAAGAGAACAGATACAAGCTACCGTTGAATATACAATCCAACTAGTACGGGCATACATCGAGTGGTTGCAGGCTAGTAGTAGTTCGGGTGGAAGAGAGAGCCAAAGCTCTCGCACAGCAATTAATATTGTGCAAACTTGGATTGCGGTTGCTAAGTTCGTGTATCGATTTGAGATGGGCAATCTTCAGGGAAGTAGCTTCTCAGATATTCCGGTTGTGAAAGCGTTACGCCACGTAAGACGAACCCAAAGACTTATCGAGGAAAAACCTACTGTTACTACCAATGAGGAATTAAGCTGGGTTGAATTTCTTCAAATGGTAGAGGTTCTCAGGGCTGAGTGTGAAGTAAGCCAGCCTTCTCGAACCTTGACGGCGATCGCTCAAAGTTATCAACGATTTTTAATCTTTGCGTTTCTTGCGTATCTGCCACCTCAACAACAAATTGTATATCGAGAACTACAATTCATACCCTTTCACGAAAACCAGGATAACTTCCAGCGAAAACAGCAAGAGAACAGTTGTCTGTATCAGGAGAATGAAACTTGGTGGATCAGTTTAGCTGTAAATAAACACAAAAGTAAGCGATTTGGAGGTTCAATAACTTTGAAAGTACCCAATCTTACTTATCCAGGCGATCGCACGTTTTATGAATATCTTGAGGCATGGCTGATTGGGAATATTGCAAAGGAAAGTTTAAAGTCAATACCAGGGGGATTACGCTCATCCTTTCATCCAAGCCACTCATGTGTTTTTACAAAACACAATGGACAGCCTTATCAGAATTCCACTGAGTTTAGAAATATCATAAAAAATGCTTCGCTCAGAATTACAGGAAAGGTTTTAACCCCTCACACAGTAAGAAGAATGTTTGTGAGTTATGTTTTGCAACAAGGATATTCTGAACCATTGATTGAGAGCTTAGCAGAACTGATGGGGTATAGCAGTGAGAGCCTGCGTAGGATATACGCTTGCCCAAGATTCGATAAAACAATAAAAAACGAGGTGTCTTCCCTTATCGAGGATTGGGTTCAAGCAAGCTTAAAGCCGACGAACAAAGAATAAGGCAATAATTAGGAACCGTACTCTAACTAGGACAGAATAATTGTGTTACAAAAACAGGTCAAGTGCAGGATTTTGATAGACGATAAGGAACGGAATCGGGGAATTTCCAAGCAGCGAGTTGAGATTGAAAGAATAAATTACTTGACTAGCAAAGCATAATCACTGGCTTGCCGAGCCAAGTTGAGCATGATTGGATAAACCAAATTGTCGTTATAAGCCAGTGAATACGATCGCAGTTGATGCGCTAGAAATGCCCAATGACTTGGCTCATCATTAGGTTGAAGGTGCGCCATCGTAAGTTCAACTGCTTGAGGGCTAGACCAACTCGTTTCAGGGCGGTCTAATTTGCTGTAGCCGCCTCTAAGAGCAGGCATTGTAGACGCTTTTTGAGCAATGCTCAGGAAAACGCGATCGTTCGTACCGCTCCAAAATAAACCCTGCACCATTTCAGATGCTTTAGGAAACTCTTTTGTTTGATCAAAAATCGGAATTAAATCTTTTGCTTTGCTATGCATTCCATACCAGTCAGGAGTTTCCTCTCCTTCACGAATCCTGACAATGCGTAATTTATCTGGTGTTTTCGGAGGTGCATCACCCATTTGAAGAGCATCTTTAATTAAATTTCTGTCTTGTAGCCAGGGTAGAGCCTGCCGGAAATTGCAGGCATCAAATGTAATGAGACTTTGGTTTCGACGAATTTCTTTGCTTTGTAAAACATTAGCAAGAAAATCTGTGACAGATTTCTGTAGTGCTTTCCGTTTTTCTGGGGCTGTTTCCGCTGCAATGGGCGTGATTCCTGATGCAATCTCTAATTGCCCAGTACTGTAGGGAAGCCAGATTGAGCCGTTCTGCATCGCTCCTGGATAAGTAATCCAGACTTGGTTTGAGTCAGAACGCAGCATAACTGCGATCGGTAACTGTAATCCTTTTCCGTTGATGGTGGTTTCTGAGGTGCGGTTTACAAGCCAAACGCCAACATAAACCAATGGGTCGGGAAGTGTGGCTCCTTTTAATACGATTTTGGGTGGTACAGCTTGAACTCCTAGCGCCCGCAGTACGTCTTGTACGGATGATGTGGCTCTGGAATTTAGTGTTTCCTTTGCCCGCGCGATCCCAATTTTGTCGCCCTCATTTTTCGGAACCCTTTCATGCTCCTGAGTAATGTATTGCAGCAGCCTCCCTTCAGATGCGAACGCTGCTCGGCAAATTCTATAGGGGTCAAGCCATGATTTTTCCCACTGGTCTTGCCCTGCGATTTCTAAAATTGCACCTCTTTCAGAGATTTTTGGAACCTCTGGAAGTTCCCGAATTCTTTGAGAAATGTCTTCCTGCCGCCTTTTGAATGCTGCTAAGATTTCACGTTCGTTTGGCTTCTTGTCTGATTTTAGGGCAAGAGCAGATGGAATCCCTCTGGCTTCAATTTTAAGTAGGGTGACAGTTAAATCCTCCTCCCGGAAATAGCAAGTGTCTACAACCACGCCATCGGGATAATTCTGACTCGTATCCGCCTCCAATAATTCCTGTCCCAAATTAAACCAAACTGCTTGGGTACAGGCATCTCGACTAGAGGTATTTTGATACCAAATCTCTAAAACTAAATGCTTGCCGACGCAGGCGACAATCCCCTCCCGCAAGCGTTTAGCCTCAATCAAGCGTTTATGGTACTTCTGCTTTCCAACTTTTTCTGCCCGCTTTTGATATGCGGCATCGTCTTCATCCTTTCGTCGTTTTGGTGGAGTCGCATCCCAAGAATTTTTGCTTGGTCTCGGCGACTGATAAGGCGTAGCAGAGGATTTGGCGATTTTAGGGACAGCGACACGGAGGTAATTAATCGGTGCCCAATCGTCCTGTAAAAGCTCAATAATTTGCTCGGTAATTTGCCGACAGTCTTCAGTAAACCAGCCTTTACCAACGCGGTGGGCTGGATAAATCCCGTCAGCGTGAGTCAGGGCAATATTGCGATCGCCTTTTAGATTAAGAGCTTTGACCGGATCAGCACAAATTTCGGCAGGTTTTAGGGACAGAGGATTAAACTGCTCTAGCAGGGGCAGCAAATTACTATCCCAATGGTAGTCTCCTCGCCAGATGAGCGGTGCGACTTGAAAATAGCCAGTATTTTTGCCGGAATCGATCGCCTTGCCCCAAGCGAGTGGATTGCGGAAATAAACCGACACAGCGTGATTTCCGACGATTTTTTTGACTTCACTGCTTACCCAACGCCGTACACTAATGTTGAATCTAGCTTCTGGCTCAGCCTGAAAAGGCACAGTTTCAACCTCAATAGTGATCGCCATTGAATAATAAAAATCAGCTTCTTGCTTGCCTAATGATGTTTTGAGGGGAGGAAACGAAATTAATTCCGCCTGCCCCTCCTTTGAGCTACAACGGTAGAATCTGATCCACTCGCCTTGTAGTTTAAATCGCAAACCAGGAGCCGTTAGTTGCGTTGCTAGGAAATCAGGCAAAAGGTTAAAAGTCAGCGAATCGAGCTTTGCTGTACCGTTTTCCCATTGTCCCCATTGGGCTGCATCTAAGATGACCTCGCCCGTCAATTTTTCCAGAGCATCCGGAGTAAATGCTGCGATCGCTCCATTTTTTAATTGTTCTTCTCGACAATCGCCTCGCAAGTTCTCGGATGGATATTCCACATTCAACCAGTGCCGGAAAAATACCGAAAAATAAGGGGTTGAAATGGGAGCAGATGAAAAAATCCAGCCATCTGAATTTCTACCGCCCGTTAAGCCAAGTCCAGGCAGAATACTTGCGATATCTGGAATACAAGCCCGGACTGCATGAACTAAAGAAGTACTCGGAAGGTTAACCGTATTTTCTGTTCGATTATCACGAATCGCGCTGAGTGTCTTGAGATTGGCTACTGCATCTTTAGGAAATTTGAGGCAGGAGTAGGTCTGCTGCACCGCAGACGGATTTTTGAGGCGTAATGAAAGCAGCCGGATTTCGTTGTACATAAATCAGAGCCGTGAGGTATTTTTGAGGGCGAGGTAAAACGGTTCATAAAGGGCTTGAGCAATCTGGCGATCGCGCTTTGTCGCTTTTGAGGTAGGGTCAAAATAAAAGCTCAGACTCTGCGTGATTAATTCCAGTAATTGAACTGGATTTTCCTCAGTGAATTTTGCATCGCACCAATAGATCCAGGCAGGATTGCAGTTTCTCGTGGCTCTAGACATTGCCTGCCACTGTTGAATTGCTATATCCCAAGCCTGTTGAGCCAAAGCTTTAGGGCTTAACTGCCGCAGAATTATGGGCTGCCGCAGCAGAGAGAGCCATTCTGAAAATGCGCGATCGCTAAATTCCTGTCCGATGTTAACAACGGTGTCAGCGGATATTGTTTTGTAGTGATCCATTGCCCACCGACACATTAAATGCACGGGATGGCTGAAATCATCGGGCACTGGATGCGGAAAAACCAGCATAAAAATGGCACCAATGGCAGCATTTCCCTGGCTATCAGTAATATTATGACCTCGCTCCATTGCAGATATGGGTGCGATTAAAATATCCCGATCTAAAAAAGTAGCAAACTGCTCAACCTGCCCTCTAGGCAATCGCAAAATTTTACCCAAATTACTCTGTCCAGAATCGTCCCGTACCAGAAGCACAGCACGATCTGCATATTGGCTTTCATTTACAACATCTGCTGCCCATACTCCTTGTTCGTAGCTGGGGACATAAAGAACGATTTTTCGAGTGCCAATTAAATCAAAGGCATCCTCCAAATACTCATCCTCGATCAACCGTCGAACAATCGTTTTCAGATTATTTTCCTTCTTAGCCCCAGTACCAGATACCGAAATTGCTGCACCTGTTCGCAGATCGCGCATCGGCAGAATCTTTGAGTGAATTTCTACTGGTGCATCCATTGCCTGAGAAACAAGGACACCTTCGATCGGAATATCAACATGGTAGGTCGGAGAATCAGGTGCCCAACTCGTGCCTGAAAGTAGCAAAGCGTGAGGTGCTGCAAGGTTGTCGGCTCGAAAAATATCCTTGAAGCCTGTAATCAACCATCTACCCAAGCCCATGCAACGGAAAAACCGCAAGCTTCCCATTTCCTCATTCAGCATTTTGGTGTACTGGAAAGCTAATTGATTACCCATTGGAAATACAGGGAGAAGGGTACTGTAATCCAATGGCGGGGATTGGAACCATTTTGAGTCACCACCTAAATTCAAATCATCCTGAACATCAAACCAACGAGTAACGACCGTATTAAGCTTGTTCTGCAAAGTACAGACCAGTAGCGCAAATTCTAATTTAATGGCTGCTTGCTGAATTCGAGCTTGACTGAGATGCGGAATTTGTTGCCGAATCCATTCCTGCAAATCGGTGTTAACATCGCGATCAAGTGCTTCGTTAGCTAGATCTCGTAACCACGGATCTGTCTGAAAATCAGAATTCAGAAAAGGCTGGAAGTGTTTTAGCATGAACTCGTCGGCTGCCTGCTCATCTTCAGTGAGGTCTTTGGCAATTCGATTGAAGATCATCCAGTCTGTAAAATACTCCCCCCGCTCCTGCCACTCGCTTAATTCCGGGTAGGCTAGACGATAAATACGATCCTTCGCAATATCTGCTTTTTGCAATGCCGCCCACCAGTCAGAAATCTTTTGATTTCGGAGTGGTTTACGTTCCTGACGATCTAATTCTGCCTGTACAGTGCGGAAAAGCTGATCAAACCAGGCACTTCCGCCAGGGCGATAAAAAGTTTCATGGGGGCAGAATTGGGTGTCTAAGTTCTTCTGAACCTGATCCACCTCATCAATAATTACCAAGTCGCAGCATCGGTGAATTAATTCATAGTAAGTCAGGCTCTCTGAATTAATTTGAGCAGGAACTCGGCTATAGACTAAGCCACCAGGTGTCGTAATCCAAATTTGAGCGTCAACTAAAGCTATATCTTTGTGGTGGTAGGGACAGACTGAGTAGAGAGAGCAAGCGTGTTTTTCTTCAGCTTTACTGTTAAGGGGTTTGAGGAAACGACACGGCTGTTCTCCAGGAGCAAAAGGCACCTCCATTTCCTGAATGAGTGCAGATAGAGGACAGGTTGTACTTACCCAATCAAAAACTGGATTGCTGTAATGGTCTAATATTTCCTGGGGTGTTTGTCCTTTAGTCGCTTTGAGGAGCCGTTCTAGGTGATTTTCGCGGTTTGAGTTGCCTAAAATTGGTGCGACTGACAGCCCCAATGCTTGAAAAAAGTTGCAGAGATCAAAGACCTGCATTACATCCGCAACCACAATCGCAATTCGCTTGCCACCTCTGGCTTGATGACAGGTTGATATTTTCATGAGGTTGGACTTTCCAACCCCTAGCTGACCACCAATGTGGGTCGGACCATCAATTACCAAAACATCATTGACCTCCAAGTTATCACCCACATCAAAGGTCTTCAAGCGTAAACCAGCAAAGCGATTGACCCATTCGGGAGTCTTGCCAATTTTTGTAAGCTGGTCGTCCATCCACTGTGCTGTTTCTGACAGTTCATACCAGGGTATTTGAATGGGGTTTCTGGATGGAGTGCCTGCTAAATTATGCGATCGTGGCGGTGTCGCAACAAATTCTGCTGGCAAGTGAAGGGTTTGCCTGATTCCGCTCACCTCACACTCATAATCTCCTGCGGTTGCCCAGGTGATGGAACGGTTAATAGATGGGATTTCAGCACTGAGCGTTTGCTCGTAAATTTCAAAACGGTCGAGGGCTTCCGAAAAATTCTGCCGCCTTTTATAGACGGTACAATCAGGAGATAGATCGTAGCCTCGAACGGATTCTGGGAACGCCTGATAAGTTTTCAACAGTTCTTTCCAGCTATAGGGACGACGGTATCTTACTAGCAAATGTCTTGCAATAGCGATCGCCCGCTTTTGTGAGTCGGAAAGATTTTTGAAAATAGCATCATGGGGATACCCAGTGAGCAATACCCACACTCCAGTTGCAGGCTCTTCCTGGTCAGCTACTTGACTCAGCAGAAATAACCCCAGTTCAGCATCCAGCAATTCTCGTACTTGCGTTTTTTCCGGCAGCGATTGAATTGAGGCTTTTAAGCGGTCTTGCCACGCTGTAATTCTACGCATTGGATTTCCTCTGTTGCTGCCGGACTAACTGGATAAAATCGGACTCAAACTGCACTTGCTCAGGTAACAGCTTGACGGAGCAGATATTGAGAAATTCTCGGATGTACGCTGTTCCCTCATGCTTTAGCTCATCGGCAAAAACAAAAAATGATTTTTGGTGAGGTATTAACTCGATTTGAGGAATAGGCTGTGTTACTGACTTTGCAAGGTTATAAGCCTTCTTCCAAAACTTGACATCAACTGCCCAACTGGAACCATCGCTAAATGTCAGGTGCAAGTCGTAAGCATCGCGATCGGGGTACAAGATTACGTCTACTCCTAGCTGACAGAGTTGCCTTGCAAGTCGTAGCTCAGCCACACCAGGGCGATGCCAGGAGCGCCGCAAATACCGCTTTAGGCGCAACACCTGGTCTTTTTCATCGCTCTCAAATGGCAAAGGAGGTTTTTGGTATTGAGCACAAAAGGTATTTTCACAGCGAAGTGACTCAAGCCCCTTTGCACTAGAAATGCGATGTAGCAGCCCTCCACAGTGCCCGCAGCACCAAAACTTACCCTCATAGCGGTAAGACTCTGGAGCAGATTCGTAGCTCAATTCTGCGTGTGGAGCAAGTAAATCCTGAAACTCCTCAAGCTCGGTGATGCGCCGAATTTCCAATTCACCCAGCCGAATCACAGGATTCTCATTAATAAAGCACCGCAGATCACTGTAACGACTGGGTTGAGTAGCCGATCGCGTAAAGACTGCATCGAAAAAAGCCCTTTGGCTTTGCTCATCCTCACTCAATTCAGGGAGAATTTCGATACAGAAGGGACTGGGTGAACCTTGTTCGAGGAGCGTTTCATTAGCCCAATCATCGGGTAATTCCAGGGCAACTCCCCATTCAAAAATCGGCTTTTGCGCCCAAGAGTAAAGGAACTGAGGAACGCCAACTACTCCTATTGTCTCTTGAGCAAGACATAGGATCTGAAGATGCTCAACGGCTCGATGAAGGGAGCGCGGAAATTCCCAATATTTTGATTTTTCAAGATTTCCAAAATGCTGCACTATGCCTGTAGCAAGGTCGCGAATCAATCGCTCTGAATCGATTTGAAGGGCTTGAACCATATACCTAAATGAGATATGAGACGAATATACAAACTAGACGTAATCGTGGCATAGAAAATACTGACAGTGCCTACTAGCAGTGCTGTACCTTAGATATTCATAGGTGTTCACAAGCTTCTAATAACCGCTCTGCATAAGCATCTGCGGCAATCTTGACCCACGTTGGAGTAAAGAGAGTTATCCATAGAATCAGTAGAATTAAGCTACCGATTCCACAAGCAATTGCTGACAGAGGAACAGAATTTTTCCAAACTAGAAGTTTCAGAACGATTACAGTTACGGATGCTGCTAGACCAAATAGCGAGAGCGTGATACCAACTGGCTTCAACCCCCAGAGATTGCGGCGAAATCCGTAGTTACAATTCTCCTCAAAAACAAGGTTAAACTTTTCCTTATCACGAGTTTTGTTGCGTAGAAAAGTTGCACATGCCTCATAAACTTCGTCTGCTTTATCTGGAGAAGCAATCTCTTCCGCTGCTGTTGGCAGTCGTAGGTTTGGCAGCAAAGTCTGTAGTTTGTTATGACGCATCGCTAACAGGCTGGCGTTTACGACATCACGATGTCGCAAGCTTCGGGTTGTTGGTTTCCCGTTCCAGAGTTCAAATAAACTCTCCTCCTTTTGCTTGCCCATGTCCCGACCTATTTGGGCTAGTAGCGCTGCACCACCACAACCAACTAGCACGCTAACCAAAATTCCCAGAAGAGTTAGTTCACTCGGAAAAAACATTACCACGACTAAAGCAACAGGTAGAACGACAATTAACGCGGGACCAAGACGTGCTCGCCGTGTGTAAGTGTCAAAATTCTGTTCAATTAAACCCTGAACCATTGCATCTATTCCTCAACTCAATCGTGAAAATGGAACCCGATATTAAACTTGATTCTTTTCAATGCCTTATGTAGTGATGGCGTGATAACCTACTGGCGTTCGGATTAATAGGACTGATGTGATAATTCGACTTTGAGCAATTCGCTGCGCTGTTTGCCAATCTCGTTTAGAGAAATCAGAATCTTGCAAGTGGCTGTGCCAAGTTCCCAGACAATAAAGTGCATAACCGCACGATTCGGAGTAATTTTCTAGCATTGCCTTGACTTCAACTGTCCCTAGCACAAATTCAGATCTCGACCGCTGGCTGTCTTGAGATGCGGGCAATACGTCCGTTACTATAAATGCCTGTTGAATTTGAGATACACGCCCCACTAAAAGACCACCTGTTTCTACACCGGAATAGTTGCTACATTCTTCTAAAATCTTTTGATGAGCACGAGCGGCAATCCGAATATTCCAAGTCGGATTATTTTGAATTGGTACGATCTGGCTTGGAGAAACGGAAATCGTTGTCCAATTTAATCCCATTCCATCATCAGCGATCGCACCCAAAAGTATTCGCCCTTCGTCGGAAAACCCATTTGTTTGTATCTGGGAGATGCTCATTGTCATGGACGCTGCCATTAAGGACAACTTCGCATCTGAAATTGCCATTGTCATCGAACCGCAGCCGTGACCGACACTCTGGCGGCGCATTGGTTCATCAGCCTCAAAAAACGCCTTGCGGAGTCGCTCTTCAACTCGGATTGCTTCGTAAGCTTGAGCAATGAGATCGCTAGAGTTTGGGTTTCTGGCATTGCCTTCAACTGTAACTAACCCAATTAAGCCATTGGCGTAAAGGGATGTCTCAATAATTCGTTGCGGTAAAATATCGGGTTGGATTGAGGCAAGCGTCTCTCGCACAGCCAATGACGCAGTAGCATTAATAACTCCCCAGGTTTGATCAGGGAAAAATTGTTTCAATAAGGATGGCTTCTGGACAATCTGCGTTACATCTTCGTGGAAGGGCTGAGAGGATTGCCCAAAGCCTGCGATCGCCAATGCTAAAGCATCAGCTTTGTAGTTGAACCAGGTAAGCTCTACATCTGTTGATGGAATTAGGGCGTATCGGGCAGCATTATGCGGAGTCAGCAAACCTTTATCAACGATAATCTTTGGGGCTTTGCCACTGCGAGTTAGATGAAGTGCAATTTTAGAGCCAAGGCTACCACCACCAATGAGGGTAATATCTCGATTCTCAGGTAGCGGTGACTCACCAGAGAAAGACTTTAGAAGCTTTGGCGTGATGGCATGCTGATGCGCGGCTGGAGTGACAGGAGTGCGATCGCCCTCTGTTAATAATTGTGGTGCGCCTATATCAAGAATGTAGGGCAATATTTCAATCTCAGAAGACTCCCCAATTAAGTGAAATGGACGGCGAGCACATAGGATGACTGCGATCGGGAACTTACGTCCTTTGAATGTCCATTTGCGGATGTGCTGCTTCAAGTTTGATAGAACAGTATCTAAACTGTTTAAGCACCCATACTCCTTCGCCCGCTGCCGCAAGCTATTGAGATCTGTTACGGTTTCGGGCTGATACTGTTCTGCAATATGAGGTGTACCAGATGGTAATTTACCTGGTGTGACAACAATTGCAAGGCTGTACCCGATCTCAGGCTGAATCAAACTGGTTTCGTAAAACAACTGATCGATATTTACTCGATCTACAAGTACCGGAGTCTTACCTACTTGTCCGTAAATCAATCTTGGCTGAACTAAATCGTCAACCAGTGCTGCTTGCTTGAATTTTACGTAAACAAACGGGAAACAAAAATGCTTCTCTCGCTTTGGGGAGACAAGGCTACGAATGCGATCACTATCAATTACAACCAGATGTTTCAAGTTGTCACGCCGGACGGGTTCCCAACCCTGTTCTGGATCAATAAGTTGACCAAGTGCTGCTTTCTCTAACCAATTAACAGTCTGGTTAATAATTGACCAAAGCCCTTCCGCCTGTAGCAATTCATCGAGATTACCCTCATAAACACAAGGATAAATAGGTTCTTCAGGTGAACCAGGTTGAATATGAGCTAAGGAACGATCAAAGCTATCTCGAAGTCGGATTTTGGGTGCATGAACTGGGAAATCTGGAGGAAAGGAGAACACGACAGGCTCCACCGCCAAAACTCCGTTTGGGCTACTGCCTTCTGCCATCCAAGGCAATGGTAAACCCAAGCGAATTGCTACCGTAACGTGAACACAATCAGGTTGAGCTTGAGCAATACTCTCAATTCGATCAACCGATGGATGGAAAGCTATGAGGTCAACGGCTTGCTGAACAGTAGCTTTAATACCGCTAGGTACTGAAAAATTCTCAGGGTCAGAGGGCATCATTAACATCCGCCTCCTTAACCATGCGGTAGAGGATCGCGTCCAATCGCGCCCGTCGAGAGAAAAGCAGGAGTTGATGCCGCAGTACTTTTTAGACGCGCTCCATACTGGGTAATTTCAAACTCCATCTTGCCCGGTGAAGTTTTGCTCGGATATTCACCCGTGCACCTGAAAGTTCCATTGACAGCACGAACGATGGCTTCATACTCCCGCTTAGCCCCAATGCATGGTGGATCAGCGTCATTTGCGTCGATTGGCTTACAACTTGCAATAATCACTGCACCTGCACGAGCCTGGGACAATGCATTGCTAGCGGCTTCACTTACTTCAGCATCCTCACCCAAGTCGCTCCAACTTTCATAAGATAAAGAATGCCACGAACAGTGATGGGGCGTTTGCAGCAAGTCGTAGGCGAGCCAATCGGTGTTTTTGTGCTTATCCCAAAGGCGTTCCCAAATTGCAACCTCTGCATCCCCACCTGTTAGGAAACGGCAGGCATCAACACCACCGACCTTTAGGATGAACTGAATAATGACGCTAGAGCGGTTCTTTGCAAGGGCTTCCTCTTCTTCTTCTTCGTCAGATTTGGGCAACGGACCTAGCAGCCGGGCGGTGATGCTTGAATCAGAAACACCGTTCACTTTAGGAATCAACTCGTCAATCTTGACAAGAATGTCTCCCAGTTTATCCGTCTTGCCGTTCTCATCCTCTCCCATAATCAGAACGCGATTGCCATCTCCAACGGCTGCCAACCCATTGTCTTGGAAATATTTGACCCGCCGTTTAGCCTCAGTTTGAAATGCTTTAGCATCATCACACAGCGTTAAAGTGCTAGAAGCACGACGGAATACGATCGGCGACGACCAGATTTCACGGATGAAGATTTTGTTGTCAGCTTTGATGTAAGTTTCTGGTGCGCCCAGATGGAGGTGCTTACTTAGTCCACGGCAGTGGTCTTGGTCGGGATGACTGAGCAAAAGCACATCCACATACAGACGTTTTTGACTGTCGCGCTTTAGCTCTTTCCGCAGCATAGTCATGACATCGGGCATTTTGTGCTCAGGGTCATCCGCATCCCCACGAACATTCATATCGATTAGGATCGTCCTGCCGCTCTCCAAGACAATTAGTGTCATGTCCCCGTTATCCACGGGAAAGAAAATGATTTTTGCGACCACAAAGAAATCCTCGAAACGGCGTTTAACTACATCTAGTGTCGAACGCCTTCAGTCTAACCATAGAAAATTCAAAAAGCCAAATAGAAAATGTTAAGATTCATGAATGTCATTATTGATAACGTTAAATGTTTGTAATAGTGACATTGTGAAGTAAGATGGCAGGTGAAACTTATAGGAAAATAGGCTGATGGCTGATCATCAGACGTTCTACACTGAACTGGGTCGTCGCATACGAGAAGTCAGGCAAAAGAGAAGTTTGACGCAAGAAGCCCTAGCATCGCTGGTTTCATTAACTCGGACTTCTGTCACCAATATTGAAAAAGGTAGACAACAGGTTCTAGTTCACACCCTTACTGAGATTGCTGCCGCTTTAAAGGTCTCACCAGAATCATTACTACCTACAGCCATCCCTTCGACACAGCCGCTTGATAAACTTCTAGAGGGTTACTCTCAAGAAGAACAGGAGTGGGTTAAGACGGTTGTAGATACAGCAATTGGGGAGTAGCATATGGCACTCCGACGCAAGTATATTCGTAGTTTGGTAGAGAGTTTACTGAGGAAACAAAATATTTACTCTGCTCCAGTAGATGTTGAGAAATTAGCACTTGCCTCTGGTGTTATCGTTCGTTACGAGCCTGCGGAGGATAGTCTTTGTGGTTTTCTTCTAAGAGATCCGACACAACAGAAAGTCATTATTGGAGTAAATAAAAATCATCCTGATAATCGCCAGAGATTTACGATTGGGCATGAGTTAGGTCACTTTCTCTTACATGAAAGTGCTAAATTTCACGTTGATTACAAGTTCCGACTGAAGATAAGTGACGATGAATTTCAAAAGGGAGACAGCACCGAAGAAAAGGAGGCTAATCTCTTTGCAGCAGAGTTACTAATGCCAGCAAGCTTTATAAAGCAAGATTTAGAGCAAATTAATCGTCCAGATCTCTTTGAAGCTTTAGATATCTTCGAGGACGAGAAGCTACAAAGTCTTGCAAAGCATTATCAAGTTAGCGTGCAGGCGCTTACCTTTCGATTGGCTTATCTTAACTATATTCGTCTATAACCAATAAACTAAGCACTTCACCGCCTAGTAATGAGTATTAGATTTTTTGGATTTATATAAGTTTTTATCGGCTAAAATCCTCGTTTTTCCAGTCAACTAAATCATTATTGGATATTAGGCTATTGATTTGCTCAATTACCTGTTGCGACAAGTTCTGATTATGAATTAAAACTCCCATCTCAATATTAAGTGACATTGCATATTCAGTCAGGTTTGCACTGGAAATGAACAGGTGTTGACCATCGCAAACTGCACATTTGGCATGAAGGGAACCGTATCGCCCTTGCTCGTCCGTTGGGCGCTTGTCTTTATGCCAGATGTAGACTTGAGTACGTTCTAGAATTTGGGAACCAAAGGTAATTGCCATTCCATAAGCAATCTTGCCATTGCTTGCTTCTGGTGTTTCAGCAACAATGCGAACCTTAACGCCTCGATCGATCGCAGCCATTAATGCCTTCACAATTTCAGGGATGTTGTAAATGGCAAAGCTGACAATCAGGAGATCCCGTTGTGCGGCTCGAATCAGTTGCAGCAAAGCTTGATCAGTGCGCCGCAATGGAAGCGACGCAGGATTGGGTCCTGTCCAAACTAACTCCGCCGATAATTCCTGATGCAATTTGGTTTGGCAATGAGCAGCCGTTGAAAGGGCGATCGCCATTGCCTTCCCGTCCAATTCACCCGCTTCAACCTGCCACACATCAACCAAGTTGCTCACCGCCTGTCGCCATGATCCTCTGGGCAGGAGTTGCAGGAGTTTTGATTTCATCTGGAATGGTTCACCCTGTTCCGCTGCCATGAGAACTTTAATCAGGGAGTCCAGAGTTGAAGTGGGCACCTCCTGAGTAACTTGGCGAATGTGGTCTAGCAGCTTGGATGAAAAGGTTGTCACATCAGATCCTTGAAGAAAGCGATCGAGGATAGTTCGGTCTTGACTGTTGGAATGAGCAGCGTGCGATCGAGATACTTGTTCCCTCGTTCGCAAGAGGTTTCTGGGCTGAAGAGGCAAGCATGGCAGGCAGCCCAGTGAAGAACATTCGGATTCTGTAAAGGACTATGCTCTGCACATAACGGATCAGAGACACATAGCCGCATTTGATCCAATGCCTGATCAATGTGGCGACCCAGGGTAGCAGGTTCACCTAAACTCACCAAGCCACCCAATGTACCCTCACTATCAGGCGCGGCGGTGTAAATCAAAATCCCTGCCATTGGTCCGTTATCATCTTGAGGTGATTTCGAGTAGATCCGCTCTCGCAGGCTGGCTGCGGTATAGCCACACTCGATCGCCAACTGTCGCATCAGGGCATGGGCAAAGGAATGCAGCAGGATGTAGCGGACACCGGGATAATTAGCATTGGGATCAAGGGAACGTGCTGTCCGCCAACGCTGATGTGCCTCTACGCTCTGCTTCTTGTAATCCTTCAGTTGGGGTAATGCTTCCCATTGGGCGATCGCCTGTTCACTGAACTGAATAAACAACCCTTCACCCCGCACTTCTGTAGCTGGCACCCATTTTGGTTCCTGACGACTTAACGGTGCCCAGAAATCTTCGGGAATCTCCCCTGTTTCCACAAAGTCTCCAGGAGATTCGATGCGAGTAAATCCGACTAGGGCGCGAACTTCCCGTAACCGTTCAACCAACACCACCTTATTGAAGTAGGACTCGTAGCCTTTGGGTGGGGCAACGGGTGTGAGCCAAAAATCTGCCGAATTGAGGCTTGTGTCAGCATTGGAGAACACCTGCCATTCTGGAGTTTTGATATCCTTCGACTCCTCGTCCCCGTCGTCTGAGGTTGCGGATCGCTTTTGTTGCACCTGCGCCCAAAGCTCTGCATCTGAATACTTGGCAAACTCCTTCAACTGCCCAATCAGCCGAAAAGCTGCTAGAACTTCCAGGCTGACGGCTTTCTCCAACACCGTCCAATGTTTCTCAACCAGTTGCGCCAGCTTATCCACTGCGGTTGGAATCGAGAGGGCAGAGAGGGTTATCGGAAACCAACTATTGGAAGCACCCAGCAAAATACCCACCATCTGCTTGTCACAGCCACCCTCATCAAAATTCCTCAGGTGAACATGGCGACCGCGACACTGAGGCATAAACTTCTTGCCCGGTTCACCAAAGGCATCGGACATCCGGCGATTTGCCCCGCAACCGTCACACTTCACTTCAATATCTGCCGCAGAACCAGACACACCGTACTCGTTTAGTCGTAATGTACCCCTTCCACAATCAACTCCTCGATGAACGAAATATCGCCAGGGGAAATCGTCCAAATGCCCGTGCTTACACGCCACTAAAAATCGGGCAGGAATCACGGTGGGTGGGAACTTTCCTCTAGGACAGTTGGTGTGGATATAGCGGTTTTGGTCGGGGCGGAAGCGATCGGTCTTCAGATCAAACAGTCCGGATTGGAGTGGAGCCAACAGACGACAGTTTGGACAGAGCATCCAGGTGGGAAAGGGGGATACTGGAATGCCAACACGTTGGCTCTCATCGAGTAAATTAGGAATGCTATCGGATTCCGGTGGTAAAGGCGGTGACAGCAGGCGTTTGACTGAATGACTGAGCGATCGCTTCACGGCTGCGAGCAACCGTTCCTCTCCCAGTTCTGTAGCGTGGGTAATATCCCAATCATCCAGCCCCATCACCATTGTGGAAAGGTTGGGCAGATCGATGACAGAGCCAATGCCAGCCGAAAAGAGAATTTGACTGGGACGCAGTTCACCGACTTTGTTGCGAGTTTGTGCTTGTGCCATAAAACCTCTTAAGGTGAACTGGGCATGGGTTGGGGAGAGCGAAAATCGTCGTCGGGAATGCGATCGTCAAGAATAAGTCCGATCGTTGGTTCCACATTTCGTAGAGAGTTAAGGCAGGTGAATGGTTGCCAATCCCCCTGCCCTGGCTGTTCCAACAATCCCTGAGTAATGCCGTCCCTCTGAGGCTGGTAGCCCAATACGGCTCCACCCATGAGGTTGTCTGCTTGCTCTAACCAGTAGTCCAGTTTGGCTTCTAATTCCTGCTTGACGAGATCTCTGGTTTTAAGTCCATCCACATTGGCAGCACGAGTCACAATCGTTTCAATCGCTTCTTGAATGAAAGGATGGTTGCGATCGATCCGCCCAGCCTTGTCATTCTTGTTGAGTTCAACGCCCTTCAATCGCACCAATGAGACGAGTAGTGCGGCTAGACCGCGATCGATCGCACGCGGGGCGAAGGGCGTGACAGACAGAGCTTCGACGTGTTTATAGAACGTGGCGTGGTAATGTTCAAACTGCTCATAGTGGGACAAATCCCTCGGTCGTGCCCAGTTATAGACGGTGAACACGATGCCAGGAAAGGTTCGTCCGACACGGGAAGTCGCCTGAATGTACTCCGCCGTTGTCTTCGGTTGCCCTGTTACCACCATCGCCCCTAGTCGCCTTACGTCTACGCCCACCGAAATCATGTTGGTTGCCAGTAGCACGTCGATGGGTTTGCGAGGATCAGTTTTCTTGTCCCGATTTGGATTGAAAGGGACTTCCAGAGCATCCAGGACAATCGGAATGTCGGTAGAGGCAATACGGGAGGTCAGTTCTTTGACTTCGATGCGCGATCGCCGTGCCAACCCCCGCTGATCCATCTTGCCCAGGCGCGATTGGATGTCGTCATCCACAAGTCGCCGTGTCCCGCCTAACTCCCGCATGGAGTTGAAGTAGCCTACGGTCGTCATCCAGGGGTCAACCGCTTCTCCATATTTCTCATAGAGTGCCTGAGATGCGGCAAGTACAGCGGTATAAACTCGAATCAGTGCAGCTTTGAGCCTGCGTCCTGTAGCGCAGATGCCCAGGTAACGCCGTCCGGGGTACTCCTCGCTCGGTTCGCGTTGAAGGGAGAAAAAATTGTCGGTGACATCTAAACCCTGGGGTGGAAAGACCTGCACTTGCCGCAAGAAAAGGTGATGAATCTGTTCGCGAGCTTGGCGAATGGTTGCGGTTGAAGCAATGACTTTAGGACGCACAGTTTTGCCGTCTACTGTCCAAGAGCAAAGCTTATCAACGGCAGTTTCATACAGACCGACCAGTGTTCCCAGCGGTCCACTAATCAGGTGTAACTCGTCCTGGATAATCAAATCGGGTGGACGTAAGGGATTGTGGGGAAGAGTTTTCGCAAGGGGTTGACCATACTTGGCAGGATGACTCGGAGAATCCTCAACTTCAGGCGAGACAAACCCGTGTCGTTGACAGTAACCTTCGACCTGTCCAAACAGCATCTGAACTGCCCCATTCCAGGGCATCTGGGCGAACTTATCGACGGTTGCAATCAAGAGCGTTGGCAGACGACGATAGATCTCCTCATCCACCACCAGAATCGGTAAACCCTCAGTGGGTGATTGCTTTTGGGTAAACAGACAGCGACCCAGCGCATCACCACAGTAAATTAGAGTGCGAGCCTGTCCTTTGGCAAACGACTCCACCTTAATGTGCTGCTTACCGGGGTCAATCTTAGACCCACACCACGGGCAATTGGTTAGCTGGTGAGGAGAACCACTACTGGTGGGTTGGTACTGCCCCAGCTTTTGTTTGAGAAACTCTTCACTCTGCTCCGTGCGGTTGGGTGTGGTTTTCTGACCCACCCATAAACCAATACGGAACGGTTCTTTGCCCCACTTGATGGGATTCTCCCGGCGAATCGCTTCACAAGCGCAGATGAGTGCGGTTGCCCGTTGAAACTGCTGGAGGGTCAAAAGTCGCAGTGTGTAGCGCATCAGAACCGCAACACCTGATTCTCCAGAGCGTCCGGCGACGACTCCCTGTAATCGCCTGAGTCCGATCGTGTAAGCGGTTAGTCCCAGATAGGCTTCCGTCTTACCGCCGCCTGTTGGGAACCAGAGCAGGTCAGCGATCGCCTCGGTTTCATGGCTGCGATCGGGATGGTTTAGGTCAGTGATGCTAGGCAGGTTCAGCAGAATAAAGGCAAGCTGGAACGGTCGCCAGGAACGGTTTTTGGGCATATCAACCGTATCTAGTTCAACATCCTCGCCCCGACGCTTCTGTTCGGAAAGGATTGAATGAACCCGCTGCTGCCACATTGCCCGGTTCATGAATTGGAATGATTCTAAGGCTTGTGGATCAGATTGCAGGAGGTTTAACCCTGTTCTAATCCGCTCTAACGCACGAGTGCAGTTAGCCAAGGTGTCATGAGCAATCGCCTCATACCCCTGCAACTTAGCAGTCGGATCAGTGATACGAGCCGCTTGGTGGGTAATCCAGTCAGCATAAGCTGTGACCAAGGGAGTAAGTTTACCAATCAGGTCAGTTGCCGGAGACTTGGCTAACTCCTTCATATCCAAAACTAGTCCTGTCAGTCCTGGAATTTCATCGGGGGTAGGAGCATCGGTCTTGGGGACTTCGTAGGTCGGTACAACACAGGTCCGAAGATGAATTGCCCGGTCGGTACTGCCCTGGGCTAATTCGGCATGAACTCCTGTTCCATGTCCAACGGCAAATTCCACCTGATGCCGATAGAGCATTTCCATCGCTTGTTCTTCGGCATATTGCACTGGGTCAAGTTTGCCGAGCGATCGCTGTTGAGCTTTGCGAAGGAAAATATCCGGTTGATTGGGGTCGGCGGATTGCACACTCAATTCAGGTTGAAACAGCCATGCTTGGTCAGGAGAGCGATCGGGTTCCCGCTGTTCGTTTACTAAGAACAAACTGATGATCCAATCATCCCCGCACGGGCGAACCTGCCCACGCACACACACGTCTCGATCTGGGTCAACGCGCCAGGGATCAATTCCACCTGTTTCAAGGGGAATCGGAGGGGATTGCCCCACAACTGGGTACCTGCGCCAAACCGTTTTCGGTGCGCCTGTGGGTGTTTCTAGATATTCACTCTTCGTGCGTTCGTACTGTCCCCATCCCGCTTGGATACGAATGGCTTTAGCAGTCCCGCTTACACAAAAACTCATGCCGAGCGATGAGGGAAACATGGTTTCGATCGCCGGATTGGTCGTTTCAGTCGCGCCATCGTCGATCGTGCCTGTTCCACCAATCGCCAGGTCATCCAGTTGTTCGGTCCCTTCCTCAACTGTTCCGGTTTTGGCGGCTGCCAGTTCATCGGTCTGTTCTAGCTGGTCATCCGGTTGATCGGGGCGGTTGCGGCGATGTAACGGGGCGAGTAAGCCAACCAGGTAGCGATCGCTCACTCGTGCCTCATCCACTTCTTCGTACTCTCCCCCCGCTGGACCAAGCAAATCGGCAAGGACTGCCTGTTCTAGCTCGGCTCGAATTTGGTAATAAGAAGGTGGTTTGAGAATGACTGGTTCCGAAGAAGACGGCGGAGCCTTTTCTCCAGTCTGGGCTGTAGAGGATTGGTCTGCTGAGGGATTAACCGGAACAAACTGGATCTCAACCAATTTGCCCTGTCCTTCGCCCTTGCTCTGAGAACTTGCAACGTACTGAGATTCTATTAAGTTCGGTTGTTCCCAAACCGCAGGGGTGATCTTGGGTACAGTGGATTTTGATTGGGAGACTTTAGGCTGTTCTGGTAATGCCTCAAGCACCTGTACCACCTTTGCAGCGATCGTCTCTGACAATGTGCTGTCCCCCAGTACATCGGCATCATTGGAGAGGTCAAGCCCTGCCAGCAGAATAGCGAGATGATGTTCAGAAGCCGAAACGACGGAACTCCAATCCAACTGAGCGATGCGTTCACGCAATTGCTGGTTGACGGCTGCCAGGTCTAAGTCACCGGGGAGGATGGGTGGGAGCTTGATGATCTTCATGAGTTGCCGAGGTTCCAGAGGTGGGGATCAAAGGTTTGGAGAAGGGGAGAAGGCTTCTTGGCAGGAACAAGAACCAGAAGGGCACGCATGGCTCTGGTCATGGCAACGTATAGAGTGCGTCGTTCCCGATTGAGAATTTCAGTGGCAGCTTCTGGGGCAGTGCCTTTGGGAATGGTGGGATAGGCACCTTCCAGAAAACCCGCGATCGCCACAATCGGAAATTCCAAGCCTTTTGCGGCTTTGAGGGGCAGCACTTTTACGCCTTTGCTGTTCAGGTCTAGATCCTTGCTCGTCATGAACTGAGCCTCAATCCCCAGGTAATTAAGCTGTCCTGTGATATTCTTCCCAACTTTCTCGGTTGGCACCAGGATGGCACAGGCTCCCAGCCTCAGCCGAAATTCATGGGCAGCCGTGCGGCAAAACTGAGCCAGAAGATTGCCTTCAGAATTACGGTCGGTAACGGCACGAACCGCAGGCGGTGGTCCTGTGTGGATATAAAGCCGATCTCTGTCGTCTTCGTCCAGTGTTCCTTCTTGCAGGTAGGAGTAAGCAGCTTCCCCGATCTCCTGAGTGGTGCGATGGTTCACTTTGAGAATGCCAGTGCGCCCTACAAACTTGAGCGACTCATGGACATCACTCCAGCGGAAGCTACTGCCATAAATAGACTGATTGGCATCAGCGGTGATAAAGAAGCGGTTGGGTTCGGGGCAGAGTTGAATCAGGAATCGTAGGATGGTGGGGCTAAGATCCTGTGCTTCGTCAATGATGACGGCATCGTAGAGTGGAGGCTGGGACATGGACTGAAGGAGAGCTAAGGCACGGTTTCGCATTTGCGCCCAAGTTTCAATGCCCTGAGCCGCCAAAAGCTCATTGAAATAATGTCGGAGCTTCCAAATTGCCTGCCGCTGGGTTTTGTTAAGTGGAATGCTGCGACCCGTGCGAGGGGTGGCTTGATACTCCTCTAAGGTTTCAATACCTCTAGCGTCAATGACTTCAGTCATTTCCTCCAGGAGATATTCTGGTTGGAGTCGTTGCAGAATTAGTCGTTGGGCTTGCTGTTGCAGGACGTTTCCCTCTAAGGTGGCGATCGTCTTCGGGACAGCTTGTTGAATGAGCTTGAGCAGTTCCTTAGTCGTTCCGATTTTTGGCTGACCTGTGGATTGGCGAACCAGTGAGGACATTAGGGCATCGGCAGTCTTCACCTCCACGAATTGAGCCTCTTGCCCCAAAAGCTGTTGCAGCAGTTGCTCAGAAAAAGTAACCAGGGCGTTGGTATAGGTGGTGAAGAGAATTCGTGGCTGATGAGTGCCGTTCGCCTGAAGCTGTTTCAGAATCTCACGGGTACGGTAAAGCGCAACAGTGCTTTTGCCAGTGCCCGGACTGCCTTTAAGGAGAGTAGGACCTGTTGCATTGACTGCCCAGGTAACGAATTTTTCTTGTTCGGGATTGAGTTTGAGTAGGAAGCCAAGTAGGTCTCCTTCTTTGAAGCGTAGTAACTCGTCTGGGCTACCCGTAACAAAGCTGGGTTGACTCAGAACCTGATCGAAGTTAGGAGCCGTAATGCAGTCAAACAGGCGATCGCGCACACCGTCAGGAACATCGGCTTCCAGCAAGTCATCGAAGGTACGGCAGGCGAGGAGTGTAGGGAAACAAGCTTTGGGGATGAGCAGGCGATCCAGGAGGTCTTCGGTTAGCTCAACCGGGAGCAGGTTCTCGGTTTGGGACGGTTTGGGGGGAGGGGCGGACGTTTTTTCAGGGGTCAGGAGGTCATCGAGCTTAGAGAAGGGGGTGACATCAACCTCAGTTTCCTCAGCGATCAATTTATCGCCTTTGTAGACATCCTTACGGGCATCGACTCCAAGCAGGGCAACCCACCCGTCACCATAGGTGTAGATAATCCGAAAGTCACCGGAGCGCAGGCGGTAAATGTCGCCCTTGTAGCCGTGTAGCTTTTTCTTCAGGCTACCGTGGGGCTTGGGGTCATCCCGCAGAACCTCGATCTTCTCCAATATTTGAACGACTCGCTCTTTGGGGATGGCGAGGAGTTGGTTTGTGAAGGTAGGTTTGTGGATGATCTCGAAGGGCATAAATGCCTGGCTTTCCCCCTGTTACTTTCTTAGTAAACCCACTGAGACCTGAAAATCTTGCAGCCACGCACCCATTTAACGCTTTTCTATAGTGTATTGAGAAAACAAGGGGGTTATCCAAAATCCCTTCTGTTTTAATGAGTTTGGCAGGTTATAGGGAGCATTTCATGAAGATTATTGTGATTGGAAGCGGTTTTGGCGGATTGTCGGCTGCCATCCGGCTACAGGCACAGGGACATCAGGTAACGATGGTAGAAAAACGGGATAAACCGGGTGGTCGTGCCTATGTGTTTCAGCAGGACGGTTTTACTTTCGATGCAGGTCCAACCATCATCACGGCTCCCTATCTGATTCATGAATTGTTCGAGGTCAGCGATCGCAAAATCGAAGATTACATCACGCTGGTGCCGCTCGATCCGTTCTACAACGTTCGGTTCGAGGATGGCTCAGTGTTTCGCTACAATGGCAATCGAGATTATCTGCTGGAGCAAATTCGGCAGTTCAATCCAGCGGATGTGGAGGGTTACGATCGCTTCTACCAAGCATCGGAGCAGGTGTTTGAAAAGGGGCTGCCCCTAATGACTCAGCCCTTTAGTCGCTTCACTGATATGCTCAAAGTCGCGCCAGATATGCTGCAATTGCAGTCATTCAAATCGGTAGCAGGCTTTGTGAATCAGTATATTCAGGATGAGCGGCTACGGCAGGTATTCAGTTTTCATCCTTTATTGATTGGAGGCAATCCGTTTCAAAGTACATCCGTCTACGCCATGATTCACAAACTAGAGCAGGCGTTTGGGGTTTGGTTTGCAATGGGAGGCACAGGGGCTTTGGTACAAGGCTTGGTGCGTTTGTTTCAAGAGTTAGGGGGAGAATTGCGGCTTAATAGCGAAGTCTCAGAAATTTTGATTGATGGTAAGAGAAAAAAGGCAACAGGGATTGCTCTGAGAAATGGCGACTTGCTTCAAGCGGATGCGATCGTCAGTAATGCAGATGTTGCATCAACCTATCTCAATTTAGTTCCTTCTCAGTTTCGTCGCAAATATCGCGATCGCTACATCCAGAACTTGCGCTATTCGATGTCATTGTTTGTCATCTACGTTGGGACAAACCGCCGCTATGAGCAAATGGCGCATCACGAGATTTTGATGGGTCCGCGTTACCGAGAATGGATGGTGGACTTATTCGATCGTAAGCATCTGGCATCAGACTTTTCGCTCTATCTGCACCGTCCTACGGCAACCGATCCAACCCTTGCACCATCGGGGTGTGACTGCTGGTACGCATTAGCTCCCGTTCCCAATTTGGATGGAGCAACCAATTGGCAGGAAATGACGAAGCCTTTCCGAGATGCCATTATTCAATACCTGGAGCAGCACTATCTACCAGACCTATCCCAACACATTGTTACGGAGCGTGTTGTTAACCCTCTCTATTTCCGTGATGAGTTGAATAGCTACAAGGGAAGTGCATTTTCAGTAGAGCCAACGCTATTTCAATCTGCCTGGTTTCGCCCTCATAACCAGAGCGAGGACGTTTCAAATCTTTATTTTGTTGGAGCCGGAACGCATCCAGGAGCGGGAATACCAGGGGTGATGAGTTCTGGCAAAATTGTGGCAAATATGCTTAACTAAGCAGGATAGTACACTATTTCTACTTGATAAGCAGTCTGCACCACTTCTGCACATTGTGCAAAAAGATTTAATCATCGTCATCGCCCGGTGCCCAACCATAATTGGAGAAGCCATCTAAGCCAATCATGTCCAGATAGTCCCTGGTTGTGATAGTGCCATCAAAATCCTCGTCTGACTCATGCGCTTCTTCAAACAATTCAACAGCGTCTTGGATGAAGCGATCGCACACCCATCTGTAAACTCGTTCAAAACTGCGGTTTCCATCCAGGTAAATTACAGCAACTAAAGCCTCGAACATTTCTCCATAAACACCTGGCTCTTCTTCAGGCGGTTTGCGGTTTGGTCTGTTCCAGGATGAGCAGAAGCCGGGTAATCCTAGCTGAACCGCAAATCTAGTCAAAGATTCTCGACAGGTAACGTCCTGTCTCCAGGCATCGAGGTCTTGATTGGTCAACTCTGGGTGAGTAGTGAAAAGGTAGTCAGCCAGAATAGCATCGAGCAAGCGATCGCCTAAAAATGCAAGTCGCCGATATTGAAGCACAATGGTTTGCCGTTCTTGTTCTGAGACAAGAGGCAGTTGCAGCGTTGAGAGATCTGTGAGAGCAAGGCTTAGCAGATCGTCACGGCTGAAGCCAGAAATAGCGATCGCTTGCTTGGCTTCTAGCAGCTTGATATTGAGCGGGTGAATCATAGATGATTACGCAGCAGCTAGAGAGTACTTTCTCAGAATGCTGGAAAACCAAAGAATTGCTGCTTCCCCATCTTTTATAATCACATCGGTTAAATCCCGATTATGTGCGAGCGTATTTCTCAAATTCTGAAGCTGAGTGAAGCGGCTCTGAACCGCCCCTTTGCTGCCAAAGTATGGTTCAAAATACTGCCAATTGCTACTGCTAATCATTAATTCGCAATATTCAGAGATGTCGAAGAATTGCAATTGCTTCTCCAATGATTTGAATTCTTCTGGATCTTCGGAGGGGTTATCTCTCAGGTATTTCTGTGCTCTACCATCAACCTTTGCAACAAAGTGGTGTGGAATGTAAGATTTCGGCTCAATGTCTTCCTCGTGTTCTGCGGCGACATCTAGGATTAATTGGCGAATCGCAAGTTCTACCTCCTCAAGGCGCTGCCGCCATTGGTCTACATCTCGTGAAACATGAATGGTAGATTTGCCTTGATAAAGCTCGTTAAGAAAGCTGTTAATGCCCAGTGCCAACAGTCTTCTACGCTCTTTAATGAAAGCCAGGTATCCATCCCGGCTCATTGTCCACAATTCAGGTTCAACCGGAACAAATTGGCATCGCAGTTGATTAGCATCAATATTCGGTAAATAGGCTGAAGGGTCATTGTTAAAGATGCTGTGATTTGTAGCTGAGGTGATCAGGGCAATATTGGCTAACTCGTTAACGAGACTCTTGTCGTAGGAGGAACTGGAACTGAAGATTTTGTAGAGTTTGCTCTTGGGGAAAATATGGTGTCGCTCAATGGAGTAAGTACGCCCTATGATGTTGTTGTACAACGGTAGTGAGGGATCAGCCCAATCAGCGGCTCCATTACGGCGGACAAGAATATAGAAAATCTGATATAGACGGCTTCTAACACCTTGCAGTTCAAGGTCAGCTTCAGTGACATCAAGATTACCCCCTCGAACCAGGGCAACCATCTTGATTAACTCATCGACTGAGTTTGTTTCCTTCAAAATCCGAACATCCCTATCCAGGGCTGACTCAGAACTACTGCTATACCGTCCCCACATTAATGCGTTGTAGACCCAGTAGAGAAACTTATCACGAGTCTGGGTGTCTGGGAATTTGAAGTTGTTATTGGAAATGTAATAGATCAGTGGAAAGAAGACATACGGTGTACTTAAGAATGTAGTGTCATCAATGTATCCATGCTGTGGGAGGACATTCACCAAATAATCTAAAGACTTCTCGGTTTTATTCCAGGCATTGATTAAGTCATCTCTGCTTAATGCTGAAACGTTGTCAAAAACCCCGCGAGATGTGGCGATGACAGAAATACAACGAGTAAAAAAATCTAAATTGAAGTGGAAGTTGACCTTACTATATTTTTCAGCAGCAGCACGCATTTTGTCTTTGCAATCTTCCCATCGTCCTGTTATCAACGCTAATGCCAAATCTGAATCAGATAGAGGCGTGCCAGCACTGTTAACGAGGTTGAAGATCTCAACCACTTGCATAGGGTCTTGCTGTTCAACTTCCTGAATGTAGTATTCGTAATTTTTGATGTTGTCGAGTCGGTTCAAACGCTCTAATTGCGTCACGAGGTATACAGAGAGTTCTGGATTGATAGTGGCTGCGTTGGCAATGTAGCCACCAGCCCCTTTCTGTAACAAGTCAGCTACAGCGATCCACTCCTTCTTCCCACTCATTAGAGTTTGGGTAAAGTATTGAAACTCCTCAGTGTCTAGATTGAAGTAAAGGTCTGTTCTGGGCGGTTTTCCCTCAATCCAGTTGGGAGGAAAGCCTTTGAGTAGGGTGTAAAGGGTCGTGAGGCGCTGTTGCCCATCTAAAATCAAGCGGGTAAACGTGTTTTCCTCAGAAGGATTAGTGCCTTTAATTTTAGAAGGGATTTCAGCTTTCCAAACTAGGAAAGCCCCTGTAGGATATCCACGATAGAGTGATTGAAAATACTTCTTAACCTGCTCTGAATTCCATCGAAAACCCCGCTGAAACTCTGGGAGAAAGTAGCGGTTTTTCTGAATATCGTCAATAAGAGAGTGAATTTTCTGGGTGGTTGCCATAATGTTGTAACTGAATGATTCGGAGTTTTTGAATAGAATTCCTAAAACAAGCTGAATTAGAAGAGTTTGAGAGGATTCTTTTCTTGTAGTCAGTAAGCTTTTCTTGTTTCTTTATGAGCTTTAAGTAAGGTGAACTTCACTGTAATTCCACCAGATCTTTCATAGCTAAACTTTCAGGGCAGAGAATTACTAACGCCTTGACATCTGGAACGCGGAATGGCAAGTCTAGCTCAGTGATATTACTGCCAACTAATTGTTCAGCTTTGAGCAACCAGTTCTTCAATGTTTCTGGTGGAATTGCTGGGTTTCCACCTGGCTCAATTCGTCTCAGTAATGGTTTCATCAACGTATTTAGGAGAGTTAAGACTTCGTAATCATGGCGCAATATTGGAATATTTGTAAATTCAACACCAACAATAACTGCTCGAATAGAGCCACTACTTTCAGTCACACGATCTGTAACGCTTAGTAAAACAAGTGGATTAGGTAGAAGCTCAGATGGCAGTAAAGCTGCTGCCTCTTCCAATGATCGTGCTTGCTCAAGCGCTCGATCTAATAAAGGATGTCCTATGCCAAGAATACGCTGATTAGCATCACTGCCTCTGAAATCGCGATCAAATACTAAGCCACTATAGTTGGGTTTGATTCCAATTCCGGTCCAAACTTCAGGCGTACGAAAACTCAAACCGTCTTCTGTAAATTTGGCTTGACGGTGATTATGCATCAACATTCCTGTGAAAAAAGGGCGTAATGCAGGCAGATCTACTTCTAACAGCTGTCCAGCCAATTCTCTGTAATCAAAGCTCGCACAATGCCCAACTAAATCACGCACAGTTTGCAAAGCATCTTGACCTCCAAAGCGAGTAGTTTTGCTATCAAACCATGAATTTAAGGTTTCTCTAGGCACTGTTGGGGCTTCAGAAAACAACTCTGTCCAAACTGAAGGAGATGTCATGCCCAATACCACGGGAAAAAGATCCTCACTTTCCTCCATAACACCACTAAGGGCGAGTTGGATGCGCTGCATCTTCTCTTCAAGTCGCTCCCAGATAGTTGCCTCAATAGTATCAGGGTTGCGAAGTGTCACTACCTCAACTTTATGAGTTTGACCATAGCGGTACAAGCGCCCAACGCGCTGATGAAGTCGCATTGGGTTCCATGGAATGTCAACATGAATTAGCGTGTAACAATTCTGCTGTAAGTCTACCCCTTCACCAGCTGCTTCTGTAGACACCAAGAATCGGGCTTCCCCTTCATTGAATAACTGAATGGCCCTTTCCCTTGGACATCGTAAGGTTTTACCATTAACATTGTGAACTTCCTGATCCCCGTTGATGAAGGTTACAGCAGTTCCGCCATAATGCTGAATCAAAGCATTTATTAATAAGGATTGGGTTGCCTTATACTCTGTAAAAAACAGTACCGACCGTTCAGCGAAATCTCCCTTGAGTAAATCAAGGATGCGCTGAATGCGAGTTTCAAATTTAATAGCGTTGGAGAGATCAACCAGTTTTGTAAGGTACTCTTCCTCATTCTCCATAAGAGATAAAGCAACAGAAAGTTCAACAATGCGTTCGTCCAAAGCACTAACATCATCTTCAGACCGATCGCTCGTATCTACTTGAGCAAGGATTGTCTTTAACTGCTGTCGTAAGGCTTTGAGTTGGTCTAACTCGTTCTGTTGAGATTTAAGACTTTGAAGCCGCTTTTGTAATGCTGACCGTACCGCTGCGACTGAACTTGATGCTAACTTCTGCAAAGCAGAAAGAACTAAATTTACGGCACGTCCTTCAAATCCATCAAGTGACGAAGCGTAAGTGTAACCCTCTAAGATGAATTGGGTCAAAGTATCATAGAACTTAGCTTCCTGATCAGAGTAATGGTATGTTACGACCTGAGTCTTTACACCATTAAATAACAGGCGACCATGTAGGTCAGTGACGTTTTGTTTGTTGTTTCGGATCATCACATCTCGTAACGCCGATAAATATATTTCTAATGGTTGTTTTGGATCTTCGAAAACATCAGGACGTAGCAGCTTTAGTAGTGCCAGAAAACTATAGTCCTTACCCCGGTGTGGCGTACCTGTAAAAAATACTATTGACTTAAGCTTTTGAAACTCGTTTAACTTCTGCAATAGTTTGAAGCTGAGAGTGATGCCGTTGACCTCATCAGCATTGAGATGATGGGCTTCATCAACAATAACTAAATCCCAGGGGGGCGAGGAAAGCAGGCGATCGTGACGCCCGCGTCGATCATCACGGAGAGTTTGTAATGAAGCTACTACCTGGTTGTGAGTTTCCCAAAAACCATTACGAGGTGTATCAGCTTCAGTTGTGTAGGGTGTGAAGCGTAAATCAAACATCTCGCGTAAGCGTAAAACCCACTGTTCAACCAATGAAGCTGGAGCAAGTATTAGAACACGTTGGACAATCTTTCGCGAAACAAGGGGCCAAAGAATCAACCCAGCTTCAATCGTCTTTCCCAAACCTACATCATCCGCAATTAACCAACGGAAGGGCCAACGCTCCAAAACCTTACGGCATACCCAAAGCTGATGGGGAAGTAACTTGACACGTGAACGGGAGAAGACGCTCCAGCGATCGTTGAGAGAGTCGATAGTTGCAGCCAAACCACGTAAAATTACAGGAAGAGGAGCTTGCCAATTTCCTTCTTCAATAACTTGCTGAAGAGTTATTGAACTGCGGATCGAAATGATCTCGCATTCCTCAATACCATGCTCAAATCGAACTATAACAGTTGCACCCCGATCAAGGATGACTTCACCTGAACCGAGGGTAACATGGTTTACAAAATCACCTGTTTGAAATGTCATACTGAGATTGCCTCACCGAACGCGAAACCGCACTCCATCCCAACGTGTACGCCATTCTCCTGGGTCACCTTGGTTAGAAAAGTTTACCCAACTGGATACATCATCCTCTGATTCCACAGGTTCTTGCGGCACAGGGATTCTGCCTAATAACTTCTCTTGAATATCCCCCGGTTCATCCTGAAGCATTAGAAAAGGCAAATCGTAGTCGCCAAAGTAGGTGGCATCCTCTTCACCGAGGTGTTCAACTAGAAAATCATGGATACTCATTGAGTTTTCTACAGCCGTTCTTCTGCTGTCACCTCTGACGGCGCTACAACCAATTGCAAACAGCATTGCTCGCACCCGTCGAACTGGTACGTAAGCATAAGGGCGCATTCCTGGATTCGACAATATTCCACCGCGTACTAACTCGCGGACTATAAACGTAGAACCAATTCCTAAAATACTACCTACTGGTGGTGCTCCTTGCCCTATACCAGTGCCTTGTAGGACTGGATTTTGTTGAGGATTTAGAACTAAATCGATTGGATTACGAAGTTGAGTTTGACCGATGCCTAGATATGCATTCAGATTATTAGTTGCTAACAAGCTGTCGCGATATGCATCCAACCATTTAGAAAACGCATAAAAAGCAGGATAATAGCGCACCCATTGGTAGTACTGAAGGCGATCGCCAACACGTGGAGACGTGAAATACCGATCAAGTAAATTGATCCATCCGACCTCATCTACTTCGCCAGTAACCATGACATCGATCCATCCCCAATTCTCACAATGCTGCAAAAAGGTACGATGCTGTTCAGGGCTGGTGCGCCCCATTGTATGCAAGGCTCCTAGCATGAATAAAATTAGCCAACGGTTTCTAGAGAAGCTAGGATTACTGTGGTCGTTGTAATTGTTCTGGTTTAATTTGAGGTCAATGCGTGGATAAAGGTTCTTTTCATACTTTGGAATTAGACGATTACGTTCTTCTGACCACCATTCTAAAATATTGAATAGAACATCTTCTATACTTGGAGTAGGTAGTAATCCTTTTCCTTTATCCTCATCAGAAGTGTTTCCTTCGTCAACGGCTATGCCTTCAAAAGCTATATCATTGTCATTTGATGAAGCTAACAACTCCAATTTATCTAGTAATTCATAAAATGAAGAAGGGGTGACTCCGTATTCCTTCTTTGAGTTATTTCGCTTTGATGGAAGATCTGCTAGCCAGCTATTTTCAAGCCTGTCTTTGAGCCAATCAATTAGTTCGTCACGGTGTTTACTATTGACCAGGTATTGAACACAAAATTTATGGGTATCGACAGAAGCTTCCAATACCCATTTTCCACGTACTTCAACCGGAATAGAGACTAGCGAGAGATCTTCAGATCGACACGCATAGAACAGGTTTAAAGATCCACATTCATAATCTTCAGCTAGTAGGGCTGAAGCAGGAGCAAATAGAGCAAGCTGGGATTCTTCTGATCCTTCAAGCGAAGATTCGACAACTAGGAGATTTTGTGCAGTAGCCGTATTTTGATCGCGGCTTTGAAACTGCACGGTTCTCAAAAACTCTTGAATGGTACGTGCCTCCGAGGGAGGTAGTTTGTCTAAAAAAACCTGATTGATTAATAGCTCAACAACCAACGAAACTTCTGGAGAAACTATATGGGTAAGCTGCCATTTTAGAACTGTCAGCAAATCTAAATATTTAACCGGATACCCTATTAGCTTCTTCAAAACCTCAGCAACTTTATGCGATACAACCTGTCCAGGAAGAATTTGATGCTGTCCTTTTGCTAAGACTGGCCAGTCTAAAACTTGTGTCAACACAGCCTCATCAGAGTTAAGGATGTCACTCACAGCCCATTGAATACTTCCTAGTCGAGTTAAACAGTTAAATTGACCAGTACTTTTTGGTAATTTCGTTGGTAGAGCATCACAGGTAGTGTAAAGAAGTGGCATTCCTCTGTTTTCTACCCAAAACATTTGATAGAGTAGCCCAATACCTTGATCACCAGCGTTTTGGCTAGCCAGTTGGTCGCTCAGGATATTCCAAATACTTGTCCAAAAAGTTAGTCGTGTTGTACCTGTAGTAAGGTTAAGTGCTTGGCAAAGTTGTACGTCATCAAGCTGATAGAGATTGATGAGTGCCTGACTAAACTCACGCCCCATTTCTTTCGCAAGCTCTTCGTTAAATTGCTTGCCTCCACCGCTCAAATCTAACTGCGATCGCCCAACATCTAAACGGAAGGGACCGTTAATCGCAAAGCCAACTTTTAAGTGCATTCTTGTGGGAGCTGTGACCCAAAAAGTTGGATAGTTTGAAGATAGTAGTGTACCTCCAGATGGATTGAGAGGAATGAGACAACGCCTTCCTGGTTTTCCTAAGAGTAGTGCGTTCAGGGATTTATTGTTCTTAAGCTCTATGCTTCTGCCTAAGTAAACATTAGGAATACCATCAATAGTTTTCTCATCCCAACTCCAAGTACGCCTACTATCTCTAATTCGCACTTTGAACTCTCGAAGCCACCGGGAGAACGCTCCAAGCAAAGGTGCATATTCAACAAATTTTTCGACGACAGGACGTGCCTCCGAATCATTAACGTTCAGTTTAACAATTGTTCCTTCTTCGCTATCGCCTAACTGACTTGCTATTGTTTTAAACTCGTCATCTGATAGTTCTTTAGGGTAAACACCACCAATAACATCAAAGCCAATACGATCACTAACAACCCGTGGTTTGCTAGTTAGCAAAAATACGCTTTTGAAGCCCAGCCCAAATTTGCCTGTCACTCCTTCGGATTTATCAGAAAAATTGAGCAAGAGCATCTTCAGGAGATCATCGCTATAACCACGAATACTCCAGTCACATCCGTTAAATTGATACTGGTTGATTGCTCGTCCCCAATGTGAAATGCAAAGAGAATTATTTGCCAAACTAATCGTGAACTGGCGTGAAACTTCAGTCTGTCCCATTTCTCGCAATTCCCAACAAGCATCATCAGCATTCTGAAAAAGCTCAAATGGAACTGAATACTTGTCATAGTTAGCATTTTCAATACGCTGTCTCACACCTACTAAAAATGCCCTCTGTGTTTCCTCATTATTAATGAGATCGTTACGAATCTCCTTTTTATTTTCTTGTAAAGCTTTCTCATTCTTCTGAAGCTCGGATGTGTACCGTCTACGTTCTGGAAACTTTTCCTGTAAGCTTAGTAAACTTTCACGCTGTTTCTGTAAATCAAAATGCTTGTGAATAAGAGATTTTATCTTGCTGTCTTGGTCTAGTCTAAGCTGGCTCCTAATGCTGATGATTGCATCATTCAAAAGAATGTTCTGGGTTTCGCGAATGTCAGGCGGAGCTTGATCTTGTAATTTCTCCCAAAAACTATCAAGGTCAGTTACGCGGTATCCATAACATTCCTCCAAAATAATTTTGAAGCTCTGTTTGGCTAATCTTAGTAAAAGAATTTCATCTAGAGATGTGCTCTGGCGTAATGAAAGCTGAATATATGAAATTTTAACTAGGTTAGTTTTCCGAACATCACCAACAATTAGGCTTTCTGCTTCTCCTTCACGAAGCAAGTGAACTTTTACCGTCTCTCCGGTTAAGCTTCTGACTCGTATCACATCACTCTGATGCTTGTTAACAAAGAACTTTGTTCTCTCAATATCGCTTATCAAAAAATGAACTGCATTTTTATGATCATTATTATCATCGGCTTTGCGAATTTCTTCTAAAAAATGATCAACTCTTGGAAAATATACTTTAGCGAGTTCCTTTAATTCACCCCGCTCACCTAATAGTCTGAGCAAAAGACCGATCGCATTATTAGTTCGCCGTGGCCAATCCTTAAAATAGCGTTGAAGTAGCTCATTGCTATTTCTTAGTGCCTCATTTGAAAAGTCCTCATCGAACTCCTCAGCATCATCGCTTATAGATTGAGATTCATCATTTTCTGCATTGGCTTGCTTAATTTGGGCACCAATAATCTCAGCAAGGCTAGTGTGTAAAATATCAGACGGATCAACATTAATAGCTCCGTAACATAGTTGCTGGGCACTTCTCCACTCTTCCGACTGATTAAGGAGTTGAATCTGTTGCAGTATATCTACCCACTCGACGCTCTCGCTTGCTAGCGCTAAATACTGGCGATATGTTTCAAACAGGGCTAAACGTAGGGCATTGTTGTTCTGGGTGTTGCTATGACGATTAGCAAGAGCGTTCAGAATTTCAATTAATCTCTCAGAGCCTAATGGTTCTCCAAGAATCTCAAACAGTTGTTTTGTACCACTTGGCGTATGTCCGTTAAGCTTTGCTAGTAAACTTGACGCAGGCATTACATCGCTTGAAAGTTCACGAAAAGCATCAAACCATTGCTGACGTACTTGCTCGTCTTTGACCAATATCTCTGTTAAAGTTCCAATGCGGTAGCGATCGTTCTCCGACAGCAGCAACATTTCTCCCAGCATATCCAAAGCTTCTTTCTGAGATGGGAATAGTTGTCGTAAAAGGCTAAACGCTTTATGTTTCTGCAAATCTTGGGAAAGGTTCTGAGAAGCAACATACATCTGTTCACATTCTGCACATATTTGTTGTACTTCTTCTTGAATTAGCGAGAGGTGAATAATTTCAATTGGAGCACAACAATTTCCTGGTCGCACTCCCGGTCGCAATGGTAACCATTCGACTTCCAATAGGTCATCTAACTTGCCACAGTCTTCAGGTGCATGCTTAAGGGCATCTAGGACAATCGGCCAATACTCCACTGGATTATCAAGCTTCAGCAAATAGTGTTCAATTAGTGTCCGTGCATCGATAGGTGGTTTGAGTGCTGCTTGTTGTTGAGCAATCTCAATACGGCTACTACGACGTAGGAGTATAATTCCTAATTTCTGAGCTAAAGAAGGCTCTATCTGAAAGTCATTACCGTCTCCTTGCAGATAAGTATGTTCATCAATAGCAATTCGTGAAGAGCCGCGTTTTGTGTCTACAGCCTCGTGGATTCTTAACTGACTACTAATTTTGAAAGGTAAGTTGTAAATTAGTTTTTCACATTCTTCCCAGCTAAACTCATCCCACCTCAAAGAATGAAGAGGCGTGCCAGAAGTAGCAATACGAGTTAACTCTTGCTCTACACCCTTCGCATCAACATTGGTAATACCAAGCGCCTGGCATTGTTGAGGAGATAAGACTTCTAGCAATTTATTGTCAATAAATCGCCAATGTTGGCTAGGCTCAATAATATGTTTAAGAACTTTAGACCAAAGGGTATTTACGTTAGTTGTTTGATTAGGACTTGCGTAGAGTGGATCACGAATATCGTCAAAATGGCTTGGGTCAGCATGTAGCAGATAGCGTAAAGCGCTTCGATCTGTGGAAGGGTTTATGGAGTGTGCGATTTCTTGAACTAATGCCTGACGAAATTCTAGTGATGTTTGTAGTGCTGGCTTTTGTTTGACTAAGGTAATGACATTACTGGCATTACACTGTGGCAATTTGATGGAATCGTCGAAACTAAGATAAATAGGGTCTTTTAAGGACTGAGCTAGTATTTTGGCAAGTGGTGCATCTCCTTCCGGGGAGGCGGTATCCTTGAACAGCCTGTAGCTCGCTTTGACCCCTTCTAACCAAGTACAAGAATGGAATTCTCGAATTTTTCCGCTACCGCTAATTTTTGTGACTTCAAATAAATCCAATTGGCAAATTTTTTGCCAATACTCAGATTGACGTGAAGCTATCCTAGATATGACTGAATTTACAAATGATCTGGCAGCCTGAGAGTTTTTAACCTCACTTTCCAGTTCAACTAAGATCAGATACGTATCGAACTCTGAAAGCTTTGGTGCTGTTGGTTTTTCAGATCTCAGACTAGTGGGAATAATCAGGCAAGAAGTTTCTAGCTGCAACAGTCTTTGCTTTAATCCTTTAGATAAACCATTTGGTATTCCAAGGACTTGCTCTGCGGGAAGCTTATCAATCAGGGTATGTAGGGTATCGGCAGCTTGAAAGTTGGGTATTGAGAAAGCACTCTTCAGAAATACTCTTAAAGCGTCAGTAACGGTGGATGTTTCAGGAGTGTTAGATGACCACTGGGGAACCGCATGATCAAGAAAATCGCTTAGAACCTTAACTTGCCTATTGTTTGCACAAATATCTGATGCACATGAGAACCGCCCTTGCAGAAGTTTAATAATATCAGCGGTTTTCCATACAGCCGTATTATTGCTCTTGGTCAATCTAGGCCACTCTTTCAAGGTTACAGTTCTACTTTGGCAAACCTGGCTTAAATTTGGAAAAATCTCGGGCAGTAGTTCGACGGTCGATTCTGGAATGGTTAAGGGTTGCTCCTGGCTCTGGATAAAACACCAAGTTAATTGGCTGGAATGACCAAAGTTGACTTTGCAAAGCCAAGATCCCTCTGCACAAATATGCTGGCGGTAGCTTCTCCAAAGCTTTGATTTGAGTAAAGTATGAGTCAATGCTTTGACAGAGTTAGGCGATCGCTCTTGTGCAAAACTCTCTAGCGTTGGCAGAAGAAGGCGCAAGGTTCCCCGTTCTGCCAGAATTTGGTTCCACTCCTGATAAATATTTTTTTGCTGCTCATTAAGCCAGCTACGAATACGACGGCGATCGCTTTGCAGAAAAAAGAAACCGTGTAAGGTCAGAACATAATCTTGGTTATTTCCATTTTCAAATTCTAAAGTCAAAGTCTCTGATGGTTCTCCGTCGGGCATTTCAGCTGTAGGTAGAAAGACAGCCCAACGGATTAATAATTTACCAGCACCTGTTTTAGTTGGTTGTGAACTAATTAGGGCTGCACAGTGAGGCTCTGCTTTCTGCTTTTCTGGTGGACCTACAATTGGGATATTTCTGGGCCAATCACTGCGATCCTTGAGAGCCTGAAGTGCTGGTTCATTAAGCAGTTGTTGTTGCCCAAAATACGTGTGGTTTTGCACACCATCGATATTGATTTTGCCATCTAATGAAATGGGTTTAGGAGTAGGTTCAGCTTTGAAGTCTGCTAGGCATTGGGTTGAACCCTCTTGAACTGCAATTTTGTGCAAATTCAGCCCATCGTATAAGTCAACGGTCTGTACGTGCTTGAGGAGTGGTAATAGATCTGCTAATTCTTTAGCTAAATCTCCCTGGAACTCTTCTAAGAACCGATGATTTCCGTCACCTGGGTAGTTTTCGATAATTGGAGCAGTATGACCTCCACGTTGGCAATGTTCACGACAACGTAGTGGCACCCAAAGTGTAAATCCATCTGCTAAACCGATGCGTTGTCTCTCCGCATTAATTTTCGCTTGATCACTCTCAGTGAAGTCTAGTTTGTCCCATTCGGAAGCTGGAACATCATCCTCGTTTTCTGTAAACCATAAGTTTAGAATTGAACCTGACTCAACACCTGGATCAATCTTAGGTCCAGTTAAGTAGAAGAACGCCTCACAAATCAAGAAAACTGTCTTCAGTCCTAAGCCAAACTTTCCTACAGCAGAACTATCATTTTCTTTTGAACTTAGACCGATCGCCCGGATACTTTTAGCATCGCGTTTAGAGAAGGGACCATCATTTACAGCTAAGATAGCAGGACCACGAAGCAGCGGATGCTCAGCTTCTGGTAAACCGCCTGACCAAGCAAGACCTAAATGTGCCGCCCTACAATCATCAGCATTTTGTACAATTTCTTTCAAAATGAACATTAAGCTGGTTTGGTGTTGCTGACCTTCCAACAAAGTGTTTCTGATGTTGTTAATGTCGCCTCGGGCAGTATGTATGGCACCAAAGTTAGGCATAGCTGGAGTGATTGCAGGAGTAGTGACAGTTAGTTAGGTTTGTGGCATACAAACTAACTAGAAGGTAGAGAATTGATATCGATAAGTTTCATGGTGTAAATGATTTTTATTAAAAGTGTGTTTTGTCTTATGGTGGAAATGGAAATATTAGGGTAAAAGAACGTACAAGCTTCTGAGTAAACTCAATCAGCTGAAACCCTCACCACAAACTGTGCTGATCGTTCTAAACTCAGCCTATGGTGCCTCTTAATTAGTTTTCCCTTTTTTCTCTTATTTTTCGCACCCTGAATTTTGTCTTGTTATAACTCAGGCTCTAGGCATCGTCTATAGTTTTGCTAGCTTTGCTAGCGGCTAACACTGGCGGTGAGACAGCAGCCCTGCTCGTGCAATAGGTTCTTAAATTAGAACAATTCACCTTGCTGCACGATTGCTGGCTCGATCGCCTTAGTTTTCTTCCCCTTTGCCTTCTGCCCCTTGCCCTTTGCCTTCTTCTTATCGTGCAAACCCTGAGCAACTTCCTCGGCGTACCGTTGATGATTCAACTCCAACAGCCGATCGAGTACTTCGCGTCTTGCGGTTTCGCTGATGGTGAAGCGGATGCCTTGTTTAGTAGTGTGGAAATCGTGCCCTAAGTCGAGGTCTTGCCAACCGTAGGCATTTGCTACCTCCCGATCCATCTCAATGTGCAACTCTCGTAATTTCTGAATATCATCCGCTGTCTCATTGGGGTCATGGAAGCGGTTGTAGGTTTTGGTCAGCCCTTCCTGCCGTTCGCGCATGACTGTCTGACGATGGGTGTAGTAGGTTTCGCCGATCGTGTTGAGGGTTGGGAATTGATTGTTGAGATCTGAGGGATCGGGTGTAGGGAAAGGGAAGGTTTCAAGACAATCTGATGCTGCATAACGCAGTAACTGCAAATTATACGAACCATATTGCCTAGCCCATATGTCATGCAAATTGCTACTTAAAACAGCAAATGCATCATAAGTATTGAACACAAGAATTGTTAGAGCATGAGAAAAGACAATTTCTTTAGGAAGAAATGCAAAAGCTACATATTTAGTTGCTTGGGCTGCAATAGCTAAGACCTTATCTGTTTCCTTAGTTGCATTTTCGAGTGCTTTTGCTATACGCCCATATTGCCACCAATACTCTTTTCTCCTTCTTCCATCCGCATTATCATCTTTCAATTTTTCTCTTTCCGGCTTTACTTTTTGCTTCACTATCTCCAAACAGTCAGGATAATCTGCTGCATATGGAGGACCTTTGGGGTTTTCAGGATCATCATGTTTAGCATCTAAAGCCCAGTCTTTAAAGTTAATTACCCAGCGACTAGGAGATTGACTAAAGTGAGCATTTAATTCCTGCCCAACCATATAAGGGGAAATAACTTCTCTATTAATAAAGCTTTTTGTCAGTAACGACTGTGCTTGTTCTGGAATTAAAACAAATCCTTCTCCATATATTTTATGACCGTTGAAGGATCTTCTAGAATTTGTAGCAAGCTTGAAAGGATTACCTAGATTAGAGGTTTTAGCCGTTAAGGCAGACGTAATTCCACTAACCTCCTTGTTGTCCAGAACATATTCTGCCAACCACTTTCCTTGATATAACCAAATATTAGAATAGGTTACGCTAGCAGCACCTGACCAACGCTGAAAAGAAACAGCTCTAATAATTTCATAACTTTTTTGAAGAAGTTGATCTAGGCAAACTTCACGAGTATCTCCTTCCAAGAGCGCAGTAGTAGATACAAAACCTAACGCGCTATAATTTTGAATCAGTTTTTGACATCTCAATAGAAAATAGGCGCAAAAGTCTGCATTCCCCCTTTTGCCATCTGCAACATGATTAACCAAGTAATCTCGGTAATCTGATCCAAACCTACCTGATATATTTGTTCCTCCCATAAAAGGTGGATTGCCAACGATCGCTGCAAATCCCTTCGTTTCACCTTCCAAAAACACTTCGGGAAACTCCAGCAACCAATGAAACGGTTTTCGTGGCGGTTGATTTGCTGGATTTCCCAGGTTTAGCATTCGTTCTGCACTTGCCTTGAGTGCCGTAATGTCTCGCGTTTGTTCTTCCGTTGCTTTTCCTGCTAACTCCTGTTCAATCCGCTGCGACACCACCATCAAATCTTCAGTCGTCAAATCAGACGTTTTCCCGGCATCTGCCAACGCTCTACCAATCAAGTAATCCCCCACAAACCGAAGCCGATCGATCGCCCGTTCTGCCTCGTTAAACAGTCGTTCCTTTTCCTGTAAATCTTCAATGCCATTGACGCTAAAACTTTCCAGCTTGCGGCGTTTGGCGATCGCATCCTGTAAAATCGGTCGCCAAATTTGAGAGGCGATCGGGTACTGCACCGCTTCATTGTCTGGATTCAGATTCAAATACTCGATCTGTTCCGCACGAGTAATGCCCAACAGCGAATCACCCCACTTCAGCGCATGATCCAGAAACGTAAACGGTCGCCCCTTTGCCAGCGTCACCAGCCACAGCGATAGCTTCGCCATCTCAACGGCTAATGGGTTTTTGTCTACTCCATAGAGACAGCGATCGGCTACAATTCGTCGCGCCACCAGCAACCGCTCATCCAAATCTTTTGGAATTGGGCATTCGTCTGGACGTGCCCCCGACAGCGTTCCCTCTGGCGCAATCACCACCTGCCCCGGATGCTCTGCCTCCGCCTGTTGCCATGCCTCCACCAGCTTTCCAGCCAGATAGCGACAGGTCTGCACCAAAAACGCCCCACTTCCCATCGCCATATCGCAGATCTTCAGTTGCAGCAATTCCGCCGCCGATCGCAACCGCCACTGTTCCTTTGGCTTGCCCTCTGCCACACCCTCAAACACCAACGGCTCCAGCGTGTACTGTACAATCTCCTCCGTTAGATTGCGCGGTGTGTAGTGTGTCCCAGTCTGACGGCGATCGACCCCCTCTGTCACATACACCGACCCCTCCAGAATCACCACCGGATAGCCCAGCGTATCCTGCCGAATCAACCCCGCAAAGGGAAGGACGCGATCGAATAGTTGCGGGTCATTGTTGCAAGCCGTCCGCAATCGCTGCTGGTCGCGTGGCTCAATCTCTGCACTCAACGATTTCTTCAACGCAGAAGGCGATCGCCCCGTCTGCTCCTTCAACCAAGTCAGTAATGCTGCTTCGCCCTGCACCTGAAACCGCTCTAGCTCAGGCAATTCAACCTCTGGTTCCTCATAGCGGGTTCCCACTAACCCCAACACCGTTGAAGTCGCTCGTACCGCCGTATGATCCAGCAAGCCTTCATAGACGTGCCCAATTTGCTCAATATCCAACGCCCGAAACGACAACCGACGCGGCTCCACACCTGCACCCTGCACCCGAATTTGCAGAATCTGCAACGCTTCTAGCAAGTGCAACACAATTCGGTTATTGATCCGCAGCGGGTCAGCCCCACTCGTCTGCCACTCTGTCCCCTTGCCTCGCCCCTCTAAAAACGGAAAGCGATCGGGGTCAAACAAACTCCCGCCATAGGCTGGAAGCTGCAACGTATCGTGAAAGATACCGCCATACACTGCCCGAAATGTCGCCAGCAACCGACACCAAGCATCCGATCGCCGCTCCAACACTTCCTCCCCATGCTGATCCGCGTGCGATCGCAACTGCTCCCGCAGAGTAGATACGGCATAGTGCTGGTCATAAATCGGATCGCCCAACAGCAGCAGTCCCCGTTCCTCGGCACAAAAGAGAAACACCAGCCGCATCATCACCGTCAGTGCCGCCTCATAAAGCTGCGACTCAGCAATGTCCTTCAGCAAGGTTCCGTTTTGGTCTTGATCCAGACGAGCGATCGCCTGCACCAGCACCTCCACTGCCCGTCGCACCTGATAGCCCAACTGATCGGTGACTTCCTGCTGATCCGTCAAGCTCTGGGTCAGCAGTGCCTCCAGCGTCTCGGAGTCATCCACCCCAAAGAACCGCCGCACCCCCAACAAACTCCGAAATGCCCGCAGCGTCAGATGCTCTTCCACCCAAAGCGTGCTGTACCAGGAAATAAACCCGGTCGTTTCCCCTTTCGGCGCATTCACCAGCATCCAGTGTTCGCCGTTCGTCACCAGTCCCAACCGCACATTGCAAGCGTGCAGCAACTCCATCATCCGCGTCGCCGGACTCGCTGCCCAACGTGACCCCTTCAACGGTTTCTCTAACCCCTGCTCTGCTGGCACAATCTGCACCAATAACCGAGGCTTCCCTGCATCTGCTGTCCCTGCTGGATTCACAACCACCCAATCCGAACGCAGGGTTTCGTTTTGCTCGGCGATCGCCACATTCAACCCTGATGGAATCTGCTGCCCACTCCGCAACACTTCCTCCGGTAGCTCCAGCGTTTGCTTGAGGACAAATTCCACCCACGCCCGATGAATGGCTGGCTCTGGCTTTAGCCCAAACTGGCTGTCTTGCCACTCTTCATACGCCGATCGCAGCAGCTTCAAGTGCTCCGGGTCATGGGCATCCAATCCTGTCGGAAAGGTTTTGAGCAGCACAGGCAGGCTCAAAAATGGACCCGATGCTTCAACCAGCGACAACCATTCAGCGTGATGACGTGCAATAGACATATCAGGAGCAGTGATTAAACAAGACGATTACGGTAGAGGTTGGCATATTCCAGTTTTGTCAATTCAATCTCTTCACCTTGGATGCGCTGCGCAAGCGTTTGCCAAACTCCATCATCCTTGATCTCAAAGTAATTAGCTGTTCTAGAGCTTGAGATATTAATGATTCCTTCTTTGTAATGAATTTTGAAAAATGCACGAGGTTGTTGCTGTTGAATCTGTTCCCATGCACGGTTAAATGCCTTTATGTGTTCTGACGTTTTTGGCAACCAGTAATTGCGTGCTCCTGATACGTTTGGAATGTACTTCTCAAACAGAATTGGATTCTTCATCCAGTGGTCGTAGTATCCTTCATACTCTGGATCGGGTGTGCAATCATATACTTCTGCTGCACCAATAATGGACGATATCATATCCTTACTTTGCGGTTCCCCATAGTCTTTTCCCGTCGAGACATGAAGTAAAACAATGCCGCGAAAGTTTGTACGCCAGCTTCGTCCTTCTGAAAGCTTTTCACCTGTTGCAATAAGGTAGGCATAAGGACCTGCAATACTCAATGCTCGAAGAGTTTCGGGAAACTTAGGTTGAACTGCCATGATGATTAGTACTTGGTAGACATCTTTTAGGATGCCCAAAAGCAGATTAAGGGTACGTTATTGCTTCTCACTTCTGTCAATAGTTGAGGTAGATGCAAAATTTGTGAGGGGAGGGTGAGCTAACACTTCTCCTGTATCAGTGCTAAACGTTGCTATTACGGGGTTATGGTCACTCAACTCCTCCCACATTGGAGATGTTAGAACTTCACACTTATCCAGATAGCGATACCAAGCAGCCGGAACGAAGATGCCATCACAGTGATAAGGTGTCGCTTTGTCACGGCTCCAGCGCAACGTTTGCACAAGATTACGGTTCGGGTTCGCTGCCTGCCAGCAACTCATCAAGCCAAACTCTTTCCGCAATCGCTCCAGCAACCATAAATCCTGATCCTGCTGCTGTTCACCCGAATGACGCACCCCAACCGTCAGGTTAAAGTCCCCTCCAATGATTAAATCTGCATCATCAGAGAGGGTGGCAAGCCAATCAAGAATTCGATTTACCGAGGGTTTATAAGGGGCGGGTGCATGGATGCTAATCACCCGTAACTTCTTTGTTCGGGTAGGTGACCACGCAAAGCCTTCCACTTCTACTCCAACCACATTTCCCTCAAACTGAGGAACCTCAATTTTGTTGACCAAACCTGCTCGGACAAATACAGCACTCCCCCAAGCATTGTTTCCAACCTTTGCCCACTGCACTTGATTAGAGTGAACCTCCCAAAAACGACTGTTCACATACTGCTGGGGATGACAGGTCTCCTGCACCAGGAAGATATCAGGATTCGCAACCTCAAAAATTTGAGTCCAGTGGACACGCTGACCTGCCTTTCCACCACATCGAAGATTGTAGGTTGCAATTTTCATGGTTAGTTCTTCTACTTTGCGAATTCCATCATGACCGGATCGCCGGATATTCAATCAAACCTGGACCTTCTGGAATGAATCGCGCTTGATAGTTTGTTTTCTTATTCTTCCCACGCAAGCTACCAATCGGAATGGGCTGCTTCAGCAGTTCTAGCTCCTGTACCTCCCAGAACACTGCCCAGGTTGGCGTATCCGTCGCAGTAGATTGAGGGCGATAGATTGATTTACCCGGATAGCGACCGCGACGAGAAGCGACATAACCCACATACAACCCTCGCCAAGTAACCTCTGGGTTCAAGGGTTGCTCACCTTTGGCATGAGACGCATAAATGAAAACCTCGATCGCCTTTCCACCTCGGAGCTTTTCAACCTCGCCAAACACCTCAAAGTCCATGCTGCCAAACGCCACCTTGGGCACATGGTCAGACGGCAGATCGTCCGAGTCTAGTTGAGCAGCAATAGCTTCCAATCCTGAGATCAAGTGCATCTCTGGAACAGGGGCAAGAATGGCAAAGGCATGAGTCTTTTGCATGAATTAAACGTTTTAAACTCAGAAGTCAGCTTTTCTAGCCTACTAGGGACGGATCAGCTTTTGGGGAATCAGAAATGTGACTGCCAGAGGGAATAATCGAGCCGATGGGTTTTCAAACCGTTTGCGGATTAGGCTTGTCTCCTGTTCAATTTCCCTGGGAATTTGCTCTGCCCTGGCTTTTAAGCTGTTTATATTTCGTTCCAACTGTTCCCGTTCAGGATTGGTGAAAAACTCAAGCTGCTTGACCTGCGGCTCCTCCAACTCCTTCAGAATGCTCTTCTGTAATTCCGTCAGAATAGCAGTGATATCAGTGATCTCCTTTTCCGCCCGATTCTGCAAATCCCGTTGCAAACTCGTGCTGCGCTCGCTCCTGCGTACCTCTAATGCCTGCATCAATGGGTCGGCATACTTGTCCCACATCTGAGCTAACTTTTGCTGCATCGTGTCGGAAACAGAGCCAGAGGTAATTGCCCCTAATGCGGCTTGCAATTGCATTACCCCCAAACGGCTAAATCGCCCTTCCTTCAACACCCCACCTGCCGTAATCACCTCTTCGTGGAGCCGTTGTTGGTCACTCCCTAAAATCACAAGTCGTCCATACGCCACCACTGCTGGGGTTTCTATCCCTGCCTTGGATGTCACAATTCTGGCAGTCACCCGATGGAGATTCTTCCGGTTCTCAGTAGACCAAACCTCAGCCCGCAAGAGTCGCAGACACATCTGCACCAAGCGATGGTTCAAGTGAGCTAGTACCACATCATCTCGTCCATGAGCCGCATCGGGATCAAACACAATCGGACGAAGTTCTTTGGTGTGGGGATGCTCCAGCCCCTCAGCACAAGCTGCCCAACTGCTCTTTAATTGAGGCAGATGAAAGGCACGCCCCTGCAACCCTTCAACCTCCGTGTCAATTAGTGGAGGCTGATCTGCCAACTCCAGCCCAATTCGTACCACAGATTCAATATTGTCAGGTGTCAGTCGTAAATTCTGCCGTGTTTCGTGCAGTTGCTCGCGGAGCTTTTCAATTTGCTCCCGCACCTTACGCTCAAACTTCAGCATTCGTCGCACAGGCTCCGATTCCCGCTCTGCCCTGGATGTATCCAGCATCACCCGTCGCCCCAACATTGCTTCTTCCACTTGTGCGGCAATCACCGGACCCACTTTCCCCAAGTCTTCACGGATGTTGTTCACCTTCAGTGCCGCTCGCATCAGGAACTCTAAATCCCCTTCTAAATCACCGGGACGAGCACTGCTGCTTGCTTGCTCCTGGTAGTCCTTACCGACGAAGTGGTAAATCTTAACCTCTGGCGATCGCTGTCCATGACGGTCAACCCGTCCGTTCCGCTGCTCCATCCGGTTGGGGTTCCAAGGAATTTCGTAGTGGATCAGCCTTGAACAAAAGTTTTGCAGGTCTAAACCTTCAGAAGCTGCATCCGTCGCCAGCAGAATTCGGACAGGCGAAACATCCGGATGTGCCTGAAACGCTGCCTTCACCGCTTCGCGATCGTCCGAATTCATCCCGCCATACAGAGTCATCAAGCGATCGCCCTGCACTAACCCCTCTGATGCCAGTAGGTTATAGAGCCACTTCTGGGTTGCTCTATACTCGGTGAAGATAATCACCCGCTCGTTTGACCACTGTCCGTTAGGGCGAATCGTCTCGTTGATCCAGTTGAGCAGTTGGGTTGCCTTGGCATCGGGTTGCTGGGAAGCAGATTCCGCCCAATCCAGCATCTCCTTCAACAAGCTCTGTTCTTCAGGAGCCAATGCCCGAAACAGACGGCTGGTGTTACCAACCGACTCATCGGTTGCCGCCTCATACACCTCGTCGTCAGCAAATTCTTCCTCCACCTGCTCCAGTTGCCGCCGTAAGATGCCTTCGGTCGGTTTAGCGGTCAAACTGCTTGCTTGGCGACGACGAGCTGTGGTGAGTGACTCTTGGTGCTGACTCAATGTGGTCAAAAAGGCTTGAGGAGAAGAAAATAGCCGTTTCTTCAGTAGCTTCAAGACAAATTCCGTCGCATACTTCTCAACGTTGTCATCAACGCCCTTCGTTCTCAGTTCCGTATATCGCTTCAGCGTTGCGTGAGCTTGCCGTTCTGCATGAGGATAATCAACAGCGATCGCCTCCAGTTTGCGACCAGGGAACATGGGAGAACCATCCCAGTTCTGCATCTCTTGCTTCAACCGCCGCACCATCACGACCTGAAGCTGGTTACGGTCGGGTTCAACCCCTCTTGCAAACCGTTGAGTATCTAACAACTCCAGCAATGCTGTAAAGCTCTCTGGATAGCCATTGTGAGGGGTAGCCGTCAGGAATAGCTTGTGTTCAAAATGGGGAACGAGTAAGCGAACAGTTGCTGTCCGTTGAGAGTCGATCGCGTACTGTCCGCTGCCAGAAGGAGCTACGTTATGGGCTTCATCCACAATCAATAGGTCAAAGCGGCGAGGGTAGAGGGATTCACCTTCGGCGGGTAGGACTTCCCGAAAGAGGCGGAGGGGGCGATCGCGCTTGAGAAAGTCGATCGAAGTAATTAATCGAGGAAAATGAACCCACGGATTAACGTGAATCCCGCGCTGCCGACGCAAGTCCTTCATCAAAGCACTATCGACAATGCGAAAATCCAGACCGAACTTGTCCCGCATCTGATCCCGCCACTGGATTTGCAAAGCAGATGGGCAAACAATCAGAATTCGGCGACAGCGATGGCGAATAATCAGTTCTTGGGCAACTAATCCAGCCTCGATCGTCTTGCCCAATCCCACATCATCGGCGATTAGTAGGTTGACGCGGGGCATCTGAATTGCCCGTACAACCGGATCAAGCTGATAGTCTTCAATATCAATGCCACTGCGGAATGGAGCCTGAAGTGTGCGAATATCCGCAGAAGAGGCAGCACCCCACCGTACTGCATCCAGAAACGCATCAAGGCGTTCAGGAGAATCAAATCCGGTTGGCTTAGGAAGTTCCGTTTTCTCGTGAACGTAAACCCCTGGCTCCAGTTCCCAGATGACCTGCAACTCCTCTCCTAAAGCATCATCCTCAACCGAAGTCAGAGTGACAAGGTGCTGGGCTGACTGAATTCCCTGAATTAGAGGACTACTCGGTAGAGTTGCCTTCTGGACTCCTGTAACGACATAACGACGCTGCCGGACATCAACGAGTTGACCTTGATCGGGAGGAGACATGATACGCCTAATTTTCAGAGTCCTTACCTATAATTCCCACTCCGCGTAAATACTCAGCAAACTTCGTTAAACCTTAATGAAGCCATTATGGTTGCGCTCTGTACTCGATTTATCAAACCCCATATTTGCTTGGAATATAGCTTCGGGAACAGCCGACTCCAGTAGGGCAAGAATTATGGAATCACGAGTATTGCCGCTGGCAATCCGAGAGCTACATTCAGTGAGGCTAACGCTCGATAGTGTGGCAAATCGTCTTTAGGGAGCGGAGGGGCGGCGGCAGACAACGGTCAGCGAAGTGTCCCATGAAATGAGTACTCCTCTGATGATCATGACTGGCTACTTGGAGATGATCGCAGAGGGGAGATTGTCGTTTGAGGAGGTCGTTGAGACGGCTCAATTATTGCTGACCGACGCAAAACGAATGCAACGCCTCCTTTCTGACATGCGGATGCTGGCAAGGATTGAATTGAGTTCTCTCCCTTTGAACCTCCAGGTTGTTCAACCTCAACCCTTAATTGCAGAGGTGATTCGCTCCTTAACCATCCAGGAGCGGCAGGAGGTTTGCCGTTTAACCCTCGATTGCCCTGAGTCGCTTCCCCCAATTTTTGCTGACCCGGATCGCACCCGACAAATTCTGGTCAACCTGGTGGCGAATGCGCTGAACTATACGCTGGAGGGTAGTGTCACAGTTTGGGTGAGCTATGACTCGAAGTATCTTTGGGGCAGCATCACGGATACGGGGATTGGAATGTCAGAGGAGGATCTCCCCCGTGTGTTCGATCGCTTTTGGCGCTCAGAGCGATCGCGAGAACTGCGGCAGGAGGGATCAGGGATTGGATTGGCACTCACCAAACGGTTAGTAGAGGCTCAGTCTGGTCGAATTGAGGTAGAAAGCGATTTGGGACGGGCACTACATTTCGAGTTTGCCAACCGTTGGCTGAGTATTGATGTACGTAGGAAACCAAAAGAGGCTCATGAGTTATTGCTCTTAGTAAAGCAGGCTCAGATACATACTGCCAACTTCCTCGTCAATATTAGAATTACTTATATCCGTACTCTGCTAGTTGGCTTTGATACATTTACCAAGGATAAGATAGTAGGACTAAATTATCAAGGTAGATATTTCAAGTGACAAGTAGAGTTGCAATTGGTAACAAGTTCTTGTTGATTGACTTAGATGGGACTTTAACAGATACGGCAGATTTGGCTTTAAAGCCCATGAAAGATGGGCAAGTGCCAACAGATGTGTCACAAATCCGAATCTTTCCTGAAGCTATATCATTTCTTGCTGAAGCGACACATCTTGGCTTTAATTGTATCGTTGTTTCCGATTCACATCCAAAATACGTAAATCCTATTGTAAATGAGTACTTTAAAGAATATTGTATTGCCTCATTTTCACTTGCCGATAAACCAAATACTTTCAAAACATTAGCCTTTCTACAACAGCAGGGCATAGATATTACTAAAGATGTCTGTTATGTTGTGGGTGATTCTTGGTTAGATATAGAACTTGGTAGAGGGCTAAAAGTGCCAACTGTTCTGACCAATTTTTATGAAGCAAGAGAAGTGGAAGTTAGAGATGGTATAGGTGACTACATCAAAAACATTAAAAGTGGTTCCACATATTTTGCTTGTAGTTACTCGGAGATTGTCAATATTCTGCAAAACCCCTTACAGAATCTTCTCTGTATAGAAGCTAAATTCAGTAATTCCATCAGCATCAAATCGAGAAAACCACGTCTTGATGACATTACAGCAGGAAAATTGACTGCTCATAGAGTTTTAGCTCGACAATCTCAAGGGGAATGCGACCAGTACCATGCTACAGAAAAATACTTTGAATTCAGTCGAGTAGACAGAAGAAGAGAAATATTACTGACAATGCGTGATGCTATTGCAGCATACTTGGATTGTGTTTTAGCAGATGTATCTTACTCCTGGCATATTTTTACTTATGTTCCAGATAAACAAACAACGCAGCCAGCTAACAAAATGGGAGAGTTGTTTAACTTTGTTGCAGAACACTTTCAGCAAAAGCAGTCGAATTTAGATTGCTACAGCATTTTTGAGTGGAATGAAACAGTTAACTCTTCTACTCGTAAGCAACCAACATCAAGTGATAGAAAAAAGTTTGTTGAAGAGAATCTGAATCTTCGAGGTGATGTTGATGTCAGAGATAAGAATGTAATAATACTTGACGATCAATACACAACCGGAGCGACAGCAGACGTTCTTGTAAAGAAACTGCGTATCGAAGGAGCAAAGAGTGTATTATTTGTTGCTCTCTTTCATCTCATAACCAATGTCAGTAGTAACAGATTGTGTCCGGTATGCTCTGCAAGTAGCCTGAACAAGCTGTTACAGCTTAAAATTAATAAACAAACGGGTGAGAAGTTCTACTCATGCGTATTACCCAAGTATGGTGGTGAGGGATGTGGTTACAGTGACAGTGGTAAGCTTTGTTCTGTATGTCTTAGTAAAGGCACGAGCAGGTACATGAAAGTAAAAACCAACAGTCAGACGGGTGAGAAGTTCTACTCATGCGTATCACCCAAGTATGGTGGTGAGGGATGTGGCCACACGGAGAGTATAGAATGAAAAGCAGCTTTGACTTTAGTTTTACTATACTTTCTCTCTCCCTATTGAAAGGAATAGGGGCTACTTTTATTAAAAAAAATCTGGCTGTTATAAAGAAAAGTCATTGCTATTCTGCTAGTGAAAATGCTCCTGAATGTCTTAAAAACCTTTTATCTTTAACAGGCAAAAAATATACCTTTTTGGAAACTCAGGAAGCTGTTTCTAAAGCTGAAGATATATTAGCTGAATGCGAAGCTCATCAAATTAAGTTTATCTCTCTTGTGGATAAAGATTATCCACAAAATCTTTTTGGGTTGAATGATCCCCCACCTATACTTTTTTTAGTTGGTAATTCTTCTTTGCTTAAAAGAGATGCAATTACTATCATCGGTACTAGAAAACCTAATAGGAACGGGCAGGTAATTGCAGAAAGGGTCGGAAGTTACTTTGCATCGAAAGGATGGTCTATCTGCAACGGTCTTGCTGATGGTATAGATACTTTCGCTATTAAAAGTGAATCAGGTTCTTGTTTAAAAGAAGTTATTGGCGTTGTAGGAAGTGGCTTGGATTCATCATCCTTACGCTCTTTACCTAAGCAATCTGTCATAAATATTGAGAGAGTTTTAGAGAGTGAGGGACTTATTGTATCTGAGATACCTCCCTCTAAAAAACAGAATACTTTTTCAGTTGTAAAATCTTGTCGTATTCAAGCAGGGCTTAGCTCAGGTTTAATTCTTATTCAAAGCTCTATTGAAGGGGGATCGCGTTTTACAGTAAAAGCAGCTATCGATTCAGATAGGCCTTTGGGAGTGATATATCCTGTGAAAGCAGACATTCATGAGAATGATTACAGTGCTAATAGGATGATTATTGAAGGTGGACTTCAAGGTTTAAGTGAGTTCGTAGGACTGAAAAACGGCAAAAATTCTAGACCAAAATTAGTAGTCCTATCAGGAAAGGAGTCTTATCCAGAATTTGAAGAAGTCCTCAAATCTGTTAATAAATCTGCTATTAACAAATCTTTTGCGCTACTTCCTTAACGGTTAATTTTATTTCTTCGGTTTCTTGTAGGAGATTAGTATTCTAAGTCAAAATAACCAAAGGAATAGATTCGTAGAATAGCGTGCCCAATTATATTTTGTTCCGGTACAAGCTCCCAGAGATGACTATCGTAGCTACGGTTCCGGTTGTCTCCAAGAACAAAATACTGATGCTGAGGAACCGTTATTGGTCCGCAGTTGTAAGCTGGTTTTTCCTTCACATAAGGTTCTACAATAACCTTACCGTTAATGAGTATCTGACCATTACGGACTTGCACCACATCTCCTGGTAAACCAACCACACGTTTAATCATGTCATCGTGCAGGTTTTGTACCTGTAGTGCAGGAGGGGCTTTGAATACCACCAAGTCATTTCGTTGAGGCGGGCGGAAGCGGTAACTCAGTTTCTCAACCAGCAGGCGATCGCGCAGTGTTCCCGTAGGGAGGTCGCCCACTTTCAGCGTTCGCTCCATTGTCCCAAAGGGATTGTAGCGCAACTCAGCAACGAAGGTATGAATGCTCAATGCCATTAACAAAATCGAAAACTCAGCATGGAGATCGCCAGTTTCTTATATTTCCGTTTCAAACCAGGTCAGAATCTCCTCTATCGGCAGGTTTAAGATTTGTGCAATAGTTTCCCTTCTAGTTCGATTCCACTTTGGAACGCGCTTATTCTTTTCCCAATAACGCACAGTACTTTCTGCTGAATTAATCTTCTGAGCAAATTCAGCTTGTGTGTATCCCATTCTTATCCTGGCTTGACGAAGTTTAGATCCACCTCTCCACGGTAGTAAATCCGTTGTTAATTCTTGATTTATAACGGATTTTTCTTGAATTTCATCGCACATTGATAATCACCTCTCTAAGCTAATTCCAAACTCAAATGATTCACATGGCAGTAAGAGTCATGGGTCTGGATTAATGGCTCAAATTCGTGAATAATCTTTTTGTTTCCAATAATGTCAATTAAATAGCAAACTGCGTAATTGCTTGGCTCTGGAAGAACTAGTCTAGTCACGCGATCGTACACAAATCTTTCTGCATAATCTTCATCGACTCGCCAAGGCTTAGGAGTCAATCGAGCACGAAAGGTAGATTGAAACTTGCATAACCGAGCATATAGTGGATCGACATAGAAGCTCTGCATTAATCGATAAGTCGCAGGATCAAGTGGATCAAAAGGTTGAGTTGTACAAACATGACGCAACCCGTTCCGTGTCCTGTAAACTCTAAACCCTAATTTGGGAAACTGTTCTGTAAGGCTTTTCACTGCTGAAATCGCTTGTCGCTGCGTCATAGCAATTTGAGAGCTTTTAGCACAGTCTTGAATTTCATCATTCCAGGGCGAGCAGATATCTACGTCGATAATTAACATGCGATCGCAGTTAAGCACTTCACAGTTGTACCGATTACGGGTGATAAAACCTTGCAATTGACCTTTGTAATAAATTTCCTGTAGAACAGGTTCAGTAACAACGCTATACTCACCTAAATTAAAGGAATACCAGGAATCACCATTGGGGTAGTCTGAAATTGTAATAGGGCTGCGGCGAACTAATTCAACTCGTTCTTGTGGGGAAAGCACACTAAACCACTTTCGTAGTAGAAGGGTATTGTCTCCATCCTCGTCAGCCTCAACAATCAATTCGGTCAAATATTCCTGCACCTGTGCTGCCGGATTTTCAACACCGCGTCTACGCGCCCAAAAACAGAGTTTTTTGAAAAGGATAGGATACTTCTGAAGAAATTGATCTAAGTTGAGGGGCACTTGAGCAATTAACATTTGTCTAGCAATCAAATATAGAAATGGTTTAAGGGAACGTGAACCAAACAGTTGGGGAAATCAATTCAAATATCGAACCAACAAAACAAATTAAGCATCCGACCTCTTGCACCAGCCGAGCTTCCTGCTCAAAGACATGAAGGCTTGCAGTATCTAACCGGATTTGAGCGAGAATTTCCGCCCATTGTCTATCGACTCCAAAAAAGTCAAGTTCACTTCCATCAGCAGTTGGGCGGGCGATCGTTACAGCAAATGTCTGTTGCCAAGTTTCTAATCTCGCCGTCAGTTGAAAAGCATAAAATCTGGGTTGTTGAATCGAGCGGTAGTGGCTTAACTGCAATGGAAACGGGATATGGTTTAAGAGCCAAGTGGAAGGATTAACCGAAATAATCGGTGGATGATCAGCCACTTTAAGGCTAGAGTTGCAGGTAGCCAAGAATTGCTCTACGAAAAGCTGGAATTCAGGCAATGGCAGTACAGAGCGTGCATCATCCTCCAAGTAAGGACGAATTTGCTCTAATAACTGCGATCGCTGCTCCAAGTAGGGAGCTTCAATCTGTCGTATTTGCATGATTTGTTGAGCAATGCGGCTATAAAGTTCCATCAATTGTTCATCAACCACAGCATCACACTGGACCTGCATAGCATGGTGAACCGTAAGGAGATGAGCGAAAAAGTCAGACATCATTTTGACCAACAGACTAAGAGGCACAATAAGCATCAAGTATGCACTTGGGTAAATGTAGAGAGGAGTTGTTCCAAAGGGGCATCTTTGTGCTGCCAAAACGCCTCAACTCTTGCTTCTAGAGTAAAAGCAAGTGCAGCGTAGCAAATAATGCAACTAGCTTCCTCCAATAGTTGGGGTAGAATGTCACCCTGTTGGGAAATTTGAGTTTCTAATTGTCGAGCAATCTCTTCTTGCTGATTCTTAAAGTCTTGGCTGACAAAATTGAATGGGGACTCATACAACCGCCCCATCTGAATGGCTTCGAGATCTGCGGTAAACTCATGCAGACGAACGGATAGTGCATAAAAGTAAATCACGCACACCCTGCCACTCCCATCCACACTACGCTGGGTCGATAGCTCAAAGTCAAAGAGTTCCATCTGCCCGTTGAAATCGTGAAGACTCCAGTTGTCTGGATCAGGATCAATGGAAAGTAGTTTGGCTTGAGAGGCTCCACGAAAGTTTTTCAGGCAGGTTTGAAAAAAGAGATGGAAGTCGGGCATCGTGAGCACACGAGTAGTATCCGTTTCAATCACCTCATTGCAAAGGGAGAGTTTAGTCACAATGGACGACAGGGGAGGTAATGGGGCATCCTGTAAGTTGTCGTTCAGTTGCCAAAGCAATTCCAATTCAGGATGGAGGCGAGTAACAGAAGCTCGCAGAAAAGATTGATAAATTCCAAACAGAGGGTGGGACTGCGACATATTCTGAACACTACTGTACAGGGCGTGATCAATTCATAAGCAGCATTCAGAAGTCTGGCATTTCAGCCTAAAACCGCCTGGATGGAGAAGGGCTAAGAACATTCCTCTATCACAACTGAGGCATAGCCGGGAGTAACACCAGTCTGGATACTGCGCTTGATTTAGTTTTAGAGATGGCAGGTGCGATCGCCCTCAAATTGTTGGAGGCATCGCCTGCACTAATGCATTCAGGAGAATAAACAAGTCATAGAAGAGATACAAGGGGTTTTAGAGCGACTTACTCACGATCTATGACTAATTTGTTTAGTCTCGTAGGGAGTCCTGAGGTATGTTCAGATGTCCTGCCTGTTCAAGTGCTTTAATTTGGTTCAATAGGTCTGCTTGCCGTAACAGTCGCAGTACGTACTGTGGTCGGCGATGAAAATCAGTTCCCCAGTTTTTAATGGTCCCAGCACTTAGCCCTGTTGCTTCAGAGAGGACGTTGATGCAAACCTTTAGATAGCCCTTCCCTGGCTCAGCAGTCACCCAACGTTCGCAATAATCAGTAGGCTCCATTGGAAGGTAGCGTAGCTGATCCAGGCGATGAAAATGGGGTGATATTTCGGACATCGAGCCGGGAAGATTCCTCCAGTTGATTTGGGTTAATGAGCGATCGCCTCCGCAAAGCGATCAACTATCTAACTTGCTGCACCAAAACCTTCCCTGCATTAAGCAGAGAAAAATTACCTGCTCAATAGCAGAGTTAAGCAAGAACTTGTTTTTGTGGTACTTCTACCGTTTTGTTCAGTAGAAAGCATCAGAGCCAAGCTAGAGTCAGCCATCCAACTTAGGCAAACAAAACACTACCCAGCGGTTGAACCTTTACCAGAAAGCCTCTTGTGCCGCATGATGGGTAAGAACTCCACCCCAAAAGGGCGGGAGGAATTAAGCCAGTGTGAGACGGCAAATCTAAACACTGGCTTAAGCAAAATGAACATCCACCTGAATTCCAGGTGGCATATACCACCTTATAAGTCAATTCCCTGGCTCCGTCAATAGGTGGCATATGTCACCTGCCATTGACGTTAGCGGACGAAGTTATGGCAAAGAAGGGGCATAAGAGTCGTAAAGGGGTTGGCGAATTTTATGATGAGGTCAAGGTAGACACTCTGCTGTCCTTGACACCAACAGCAAGAGAAAGTCTGGATCAGCAGGCTAAATCGATCGGTATCAGCCGCAGCGAAGTTGTGGAACGTCTTGCTCGTGGATTGATTGCGCCTCCCGGAACAGTACCTTTATCTAAAGAGGAGCGACTTAGCCTGGGAAAATTCTGACGCAGGCGATCGCTCAAGCCGAAGCTGAGTTGGCTGAATCAACTGAAGCAGGTTTGTTGGAAGACCAATCAGCAGAGGGCGATTCTCCTGCATACCCCCCTAACGAGCGTGCCATTGGGTTACGACGGCAAATCGAGCAATGGCAGCAAATCCTACAAAAGCTGGAATAGTGGATAGCTCAACTGATTCACCTTACAGGCAGCTAAAGGTGTAAGTTGTGCCATTTAGTAATGGCTAGTTCAGCACAAATGTTCGATTCCGAAAATGCTAACCTTCAAAAGCACCTACAGGTAATTGCCTGAAACATCAGTGAAGACAATCGCCCTTGGAAAAACTGTCCTCCTACCAGGAGAGTTATGAGTAGAGTGGGCAGGGGCGAATTGGGCAGTGGAGCTTGTCACGGTAAATAGCTTCTGTGAAAACCTTAAATTCTTTATCATTCCCATAATGATCTGAGAATGCCTTTAGAATTTGCCGTGCCAACGAGTTGAATTCCTTTACGGATAGCGAAAAACAGTGAATCGGCTCAATCCTAACCTGCGGCTCTTCGTCTATCCAAAGTTCTGCACCGACAGCATGGACGTTGGTGAGCTTTCGCCCTTGGTGAGGGTCATCCACATAGAGAGTCACGAAAGGGGCAACTTGGGTGAAACCTGTTGGTAGCCGAATAATTTCTGGCAGGTCTGATTCGCTCTTGCTTTGACGGGAGATTACCCGCTTAAGATTACGCTCACTTCGATTTCGGTAGTGCGATCGCCGTTTGTGGCACTTCAGGTCATCCCAACATTGATCCCCATCAAGACCATGCAGTTGTCGTGCTTCCTCAGCGGTCAAATGGCTGCATATCAAGCACTTAGAACTGATGTGGCGGCTCATGGATGGCGTTCCTCCCACGTCAAGGGCAGTTTAGCATGAAATTAGTTAGACATAGATATTAACCCGGTATCTTATACGAGTCTATGCTACTTTTGTCTGTAACGCTTGGGATTAACCAGTTATGACAGCCGAGCAGCAAGCACTCCCCCCTATTCGTCTGATTCCTGTCCAATCTGCCCCAGAGACGAGCGTGGAAGTCACAGATCTGCGCTTGGAGCGAATTCAGGAGTTTCTGCAAGCCAGCAATTTTGCCTCCAACACAGAGAAGGCTTATCGTTTTGAGTTGGAACGCTTCATTGAGTGGAGTAACAAGGCTTGGCACGGGATTACTCCGCGCGACCTTGCCCAGTTCAAGCAGTATCTAAAGGATGAGTGTCAAACCCGCAAGGGAAAATCGCTATCCCCTGCGGCAATCAATCAGGCACTCACTGCCCTCAAGAGTTTTTATCGATGGTTTCAGCAGGCAGGTTATATGAGCTTGTCTGAGGTCCTGCCAACCGCTGCGGTCAAATTTGAGAAATTGGGCGATCCTCTTCCCCGCCACCTGAACCCCGATCAGATGGTGGCAATCTTTCAGGCAGTTACAGGGGAGGACGATATCGATCTGCGCGATCGCGCTTTGCTGGCAGTCTTAACTCACGGCTTGCGGGCTGAGGATGTTTCCAACTTAAACGTTGGCAATTATGATGGCGTTCGCCTCAGCTTCCTTCGCAAGAAGGATAAGAGTGACGCACTTGTTCCCCTGCGGCAGGTAGCCAGGGAGCAGATTGAGGCTTATTTGGAGCGGCGGCGAGCAGGGCAAAGCCCTGTGCCAAAGGCATCGCAGCAGGAAGAATTAACGGACGATAGCCCATTGTTCTTGTCCTATGATTTTCGCAGTGGAGGACAAAGACTGGGTTATCAGGGAATTTATTACTTCACCAAAGTGCGACTGGGCACAGCGACGGGAATTCCAGACTTAACACCTCATCGCTTCCGGCACACCTATGCCAGCGAGCTTGTAGAGTTGGGGATTGATAGCTTGCTTGCCCGTAGTTTGACCGGGCACAAATCGGAGAAAGTGTTTGAGCGGTATATCAAGGGTAAACGTCTTGCAGCCGCCGAAGATGCATTCTTTAGAGCGATTGGTGAGTGATGCAATCCAATCCAGTGTGATAGGCAGAATACATCTACTATTCTGTCATTTCTCAATGCTGAACATCTTCACTTCATATTCTCTGATCCTGCTTCTCTCATTTGAGAATCAGCCAGATTTTTGTTTCACAGCCTAATGCGTTTGATGCTGAATCTTCGCTCACGTACTTGCTACGTTTGATCACCTCAACTTGCTACGTTGTTATACTCTGCTATTTATTAGGATGCAGTGGATAACTGACTGCTAACTTCCGTATAAGTATCACGAGAGCTAGAACTATTGATCTAATTACTCACAAGCTTAATTAGAATCAGAGCAATATGCACAACTAGATTCAGTGTTACGTGTCCAGTGATCTACATGCATTTGTCCAACTTTAGAACGCAGTAACTGAGTTGCTGCGTTTGATCTTCATTCATTCGTCTCTTTAAGAAATTGTCAATAAGCTGTAACTAGCTTGGAGTAAGCAGTTAGAATTTTTGACTATAAGATGCATGATCCTAAAGTATTTGTCACTCTACATTGGTCAAGGAACAAGAACCTTACACACTGTATCGACCAATATTTAGTTAATAGAATAAATTGAGTATGTAGGACAAATTTTTGCAGGGGAACATAATGAACCTGCAACCTTTCGCTTACAAGGCGATTGCTCTACCGTTGAGCTACACCAGCGTTTGGTGACGGAGGTGAGAATTGCACTCACTGATGTGAAGGGTATGAACCTTCCGAGCCACTGTTGCTCCATCTCCGCATACCCCTGGCAGGATTTGAACCTGCACCCATCCCGGTTTAAGCGGGCTACGTCTGCCAGTTGCGTCACAGGGGTATGTTTGGTGGGCTATGTAGGATTTGAACCTACGCTCTTCCGCTTAAGAGGCGGCTGCTTTACCACTTAGCTAATAGCCCATTGATGAGTTGCTCAACTTAAAGTTGAACATGGGTCGCCCAGGGGTTGAACCTGGATCTCTCCGCTTAAAAGGCGGCTGCATATCCGCTCTGCCAACGACCCGAATCAAGTTAATTTTTTGTGTGAGCTTTGCTCACACAAAAAATTATTCATTTTGGTACACCGAGCAGGAGTCGAACCTGCTAATAACACGCTTATCGGGCGTGCGCTTCCACCACTTCCGCCTTCGGTGCTTGGTACTCCCGGTGGGAATCGAACCCACAAAATCTAGATCCTCGGTCTAGAGCGTCTTCCCTTCCGCCACAGGAGCATCAGTACCCTTGGTGGGAGTCGAACCCACAAAATCTGGTCTCTGAAGCCAGCACGTCTGCCAGTTCCGTCACAAGGGCAAACTTTCTTTCTGTATGCTGTGAGAACAGTGTTCTCACAGCACACGATACTTATTGGTCGGGATGGTAGGATTTGAACCTACGACCTTCCGCTTCCAAAGCGGTAACTCTCAACCAAGCTGAGCTACATCCCGATAGTTGGTACTGCTGGTGGGAGTTGAACCCACAACCTCTGGTTTCTAAGACCAGCACCTCTGACCGTTGGGCTACAGCAGCACAAATTTTGGACACCCAAAATTTTTAATAAACAAGTGGTACTCCTGGCGGGAGTCGAACCCACACGTGACTGGTTTTGAGACAGCCGCCTCTTCCAATTGGGCTACAGGAGTGAGTGTGTTTAAGAAATTTATTTTTCGTGCGCTAAGCGCACGAAAAATAAATCCTTATCCTTTAGAAATGGGAGGAATACAGGGGATTGACCCAGGCGACTGTTCCCAAAGCATTTCAGAATTCTGCAAGCTCGTGACTTCTGAAATGCTTTGCCTCCCAACTGCCCCGCCAGGATTTGAACCTGGAATCTTCGCTTTCAAAGAGCGGGATGTTGCCAGTTACACCACAGGGCATTGGATGCAGGAGTTGGGGTCGAACCAACCTCTCTCTGATTCAGAGTCAGAGCGACTTGCCAATCGTCCATCCTGCAATAAATGGCTGCCCCAATAGGATTCGAACCTATAACCTTCCCGTTAACAGCGGGCTGCTCAACCGTTGAGCTATAGGGCAATGAGTGGGAAGTGACAGGATCGAACTGCCTTCTCGCCGTCTTCAGCGGCACGTGAGCACCAGCTTCACCAACTTCCCAAACAGTTCAAATTTTGGCGGAGGCTAAGAGAATCGAACTCTTGACGGTGTATTTCACCCGCAGGCGTTTTCAAAACGCTTTCCTCGTCCGTGCCGGACAACCTCCATGATTGGCGAGAACGGAAGGAGTTGAACCTTCACTCTTCGGTTTCGTAGACCGATGTGTTCATCCAGTTACACCACGTCCTCACGCAGCGGAGAGCAGTGGAGTCGAACCACAATTGTTCATCCATCTGTTTAGCAAACAGCGCCAATCTCCTAATTGGTTTACTCTCCATTCAGATTCAGGTGGGCAGGGAGGGACTCGAACCCCCAACGGTCGGGGACAACTGATTTACAGTCAGTCTGCTTCAGCCATTTGCATACCTACCCATTTGGCAGTGCCGACGGGAGTTGAACCCGCAAGCATCGACTTGAAAGATCGACGGCTTTACCAATTTGCCTACGGCACCAAGTTTTCAGATTTCTACAGCGTGCAAGTTTGAGAAGCTGTTTTTTCAGCCTCCATTGGCTGTTCTAACGAACAAATGGCGGAGGCTGTAGGATTTGAACCTACTTCGCTGATTAGGCGAGTGACCAGTATGTAGGCTTCTCGGATGAGGGCACACCGTAGAACGCACAGACCAGGATTTGAACCCGGACAAAAGGCTTTGGAGACCCTTGTGCTGCCGTTACACCATCTGTGCAAGGGTCGCAGCGGTGGGAGTCGAACCCACATATCCTCGGTTATGAGCCGAGTACCTTAGCCGTTAGGTGACACTGCAATGGTTGGACTCCAGGGAGAGAATCGAACTCTCGCTAGTTGGTTTTGCAGACCAACGCCTTCCCACTTGGCGACCTGGAGATAAATTTGCTGTGCAAGTTAAAGAAGCTGTTTTGGGTTGAACTACCTCGCCACCAAACCTGGCGAGGGCTGGAATTGCACCAGCAACCTATCGTGTTTCAAACGATCGTTCTACTGTATGTAGGCTTCTCGCATGAGGGCACAGCAACGAGGATGACAGGAGTCGAACCTGTGACTACTTGCCTCGGAAGCAAGCACTCTGTCCATCTGAGTTACATCCTCATTGGGAGCCTTGACGGGAGTTGCACCCTAATCGCATCTTCTGAACTCTGGACTACGTCTGTCTGAGTTCAGAAAGATACGACTTTCTGGCTGAGAACCAGAACGACTTTTCTATTCGTCCACAAGGCTGTACGGCTTTTTCAGTTAATGGTTAGTGCAAAGCACTAACCATTAACTGAAAAAGCTATACGGGGATGATGGGATTTGAACCCACGATCTTTCGCTCGACAGGCGATCGCTTTAAACCAGGCTAAGCTACACCCCCAAAAGGTGGCACTATTTAGTTTTCAAGGTTCAGGTGACTGATGAATCAGCAGGAATTAGAAGAAGCAACGCCGCTCTAGGTAATAGGTTTGTTGAAGTGAACGGAGTGCTTGCGTGTGTTGAGTAGATAATGAATTTCCCTGATTAAATAAGTCATCTTGAAGTGGTGTAAAAGTACCAAGGAAATGAGTTTGGAAGAACTCTAAGAGCTTCAAGAGAGCAATGTTTTTAGTAAGGGAGTGAGTGGTCATTGGATTAACTCCTCTGTGTCTCATCTCATACTACAAACATAATACAACATACTACAAAGTGTCAAGAGGGTACTACAACTTTTTTTGACAAGGGAAAGAGCAATTTTTTTACAGACGCCTTAGCGATCGCCAAAACCCTATTTTTATTGCCCTTTTCCCTGCGTTTTACCCGCTATGCGAAAGAGGAAACCTGCACTTCACTTATCTGCCACAATTGGTAAACCAATAATTCGGCGTGGTTACTCATCACGGTCAAAAACATTCCCTCGTGAGCTTCCTTGTTCTCAGCAACCCAGCTACCGCTGAGATTGACTTCTACAGAACCGTCATCAACCGGAAAGACGTTGCACTAGTACAGCAAAAAATAATATCAATTTGAATTGGTATTAGAGAACACCACAACCTGATTTTGGAGTATAGGAATTTCCTGTTGCTGCTGAGTTTGCATGAGTTTTCTCCTCAAAAAATAACCCCCGCCTCTGACGACCAGGAGCGGGGGTTGGGGAAGTGGATATGGCTTTCCCTATGTCGGTGTCAGGATTGCCCTGCACCTCCCGCTGCTCGTGAGTTGATCCGGATTGAGTCGTCCGGCGATCGTGCTATCAATGCCTTCGCTGACGGATTTACTGCCACTAAATCGATACGTCCCCTCAAACACAAACAGCACCGATGCTTTGCCTAGACCATATTGGGGTCGGCATTGCATGGTGCTGCTTAAGGTGGCGTGAAGGATGCGTATCATGGAAGGCTGTAGTATTTGTATTACAATTTTGGATGTCTACATACTACACTTGTAGTATTAGATTGTCCACCCTTGATTGAAATTGAGGATGTTCGGTTATGGATACACGTAAACGAGGTAGCACTTCGGAAATACAGGTCACGAGTATCCGACTAGAACCCGAACTGAAGGAGCGATTGAGGGAAATCTTTGGAGGGCAAGGGTATCAGACCCTCATCTGAGATGGGCTCTGGCGGTCTGTAGAACAACAAACGCGATCAGACGAGTTGCTGCATGATGGAAATCGGCAATTACCCCAAAAGGAGAACGGCTTCGCACGCGTAAACATTATTTCTCGTATCAAAGAACTATGGAACCAGAACAATATCATGGGCACCCCGAACCACATCCAGTTGAAAGCCAGTTCGCTCCAATCTGGGTTGGCTGCCTGAAACCACATTCCAAAACTCAACCGCACCTGTACGTGGGCTTTGTTCACGATAGTTATAGACAACAACAGCGAGAGATTTTCCAGTTGCATCAAAAGTAGCTTGTTCTGGCAATAATCCTTCAAAGCCATACTCTTCAATCGTTGTAAGTTGACCTGTTTGAGGATTGAACCGCACCAGTGACAGCGAACTGTAAGGCTTACCACGCCAAGCCGGAGGAAAATTGGGACTGAAGTAGGTGCGACGCATATTCACTGTTGCAATCAACGTGTTATCAGGGTTGAGGGCAAATCCTTCGGGGCTGAGTCCAACTTCGGCTCTAGAGACAACTTCCAGAGGTCTATTCGTTTCAGGTTCAAAGCGAATCGCGATCATTTCACCTTTAGGATTCGCTAAAAAATTCAACTCGCGTACACCATACATCCGCCATTTCAAATCAGGCACTAGCAAAAATCGTCCATCTGCCGTGAACCGGGCATGACTGAGACGATTGCCCACAGGTAAAGGGCGATCGTAGGGTTGAATTTCAACTGTTTGCCCTGATTGCACAACTTGATAGAAAACAACAGAAGCAATCAATTCGCCTACCATTTCATCGTTGGTTGTGGTGACAGCAATGAAATTCCCTGAAGGGTGCCAAACTGCGGCTTCTGGAATATTTGAGCGAGGGAAATCTTGGGCGATCGCAAACCCTTCCATCCTTCCCAATCTTCCGTCGGGCTGAATCTGGGCAATAACCAGTTCTCGTCCTTCCTCTTCCAAATTGATCGCTAACAGTTCACCATTTGGGCTGATACTTAGATGTTTTGGATTTCTGCCAACGTCCACAGTTTGTACAATTCTCGGTTGCTGAAGATCGCTGATATCCACGACAGTGATGCTTTCACCCTCTGGCATTTCATCGATCGTGCTGAATTCCTGAATGCCGTCTGCTGGGCGCGATCGCACCTCTGCTACATAGGCAAAATTTCCATTGGGTGAGACTGCAATAATTTGAGGCCATGACATCACCGAGTTGGAAACCTGGATCGGTGAAATAGTTGGGCGTTCAGGATTGAGTGGTAAGGCAATGGTTGTGAGCGTATCTTCGATGCCAGCAACGCGATCGAGTTTTGCATCGGCATAAGCGGTTGCGACCATATCTGCATCGGAAGCAACTAGCAGTGCACGTCCAGTAAACTGTGGAGTTTGTCCCTGGGCGATCGGAGCAATGCTGACGGGTTCAATCAATTGCAGCAGACCAAACCCCACAAGGGCAACTACAAGCCCTAAAGCTGCCCACAGCGATCGGCGTAGAATCTTGAATTTGAGAAGTTTCATAGCTTTGTTTGTTGAGTTTCCAGATCAACTTTGATGACATCACCCTCTTGACTCCACCCAAACACATAGATAGCTATATTTCCAAGAACTGCCAGGCTAACGAAAAGGACAATATTAGCCACATTAGCCACAAGCCCAGTTGCATTGTTTCGATTGATTGTGTTTATCACTGTTTGAACCTCTTGAGTTTGGGAATGTGTAACCAGTACCTCAACTCCTGTTTCTCGTCATTTCAAACTTGCAGGTAAATGCTGAACTTGCTATGTTAATAGCGTTAACATCCTTCTTCGATCAAAGTTAACAACGTTAACACCGGCCTGTCAAGCAGGATTACGATTGATTTTTTGATGGTGTATGTCGAAAAACTCCAAGGATCAAGCTGCCCAATCGTCTGTCGAGGCAGAGCGATCGCCCCAGCGGTATCATCATGGTGATTTGCGGAATGCGCTGGTGCAGGCAGGGCTAGAAGTTCTGGCAGACGAGGGGATTAGTGGGCTAAACCTGCGGAAAGTTGCCCGTAAAGCAGGCGTGAGTGAGGCAGCCCCTTATCGCCATTTTGAGGATAAACAGGCACTTCTGGTGGCGATCGCTCAGGATGGATTTCAGCGGTTGACGGCTGAACTGCAAGCGGTTCTAGAGCAAACATCAGAGGATGTAGAATCTCAACTGCTGGCGATCGCCCGTGCCTATGTGCAGTTTGGCTTGAAACATCCGGCTTTGATGCGTGAGATGTTTAGTGGGTTAATGTTGACGCGATCGGCTTACCCTGACCTGGAGTCATCTGCGGATCAATGTGGTTTGATACTGTGCAACATCATCTTACGCGGACAAGAGCAAGGAATTATTCAACCGGGCAATTCTAAGGCAATCTTTTCAGTGTTTTGGTCAACGATGCACGGGTTAACGATGCTGTTGTTGGAGCAACAAATGCAGGAAGTCGTGGATGACCCAAGCCGCTTGGAACCATTGATTCAGCTGAGTATTCATGCTCTTTGTCATGGGTTGTGTCAATCCAATACTCGTTCAAAGTCTATCTCTACCTAAAATTCATCGAGATGCTCCAGGCAAAAGCAAGGGATTGAAGTACTCCCGTATCGAAACAACTCGACCATCAATAACCTCAAAAATGCCAATATACTGATTGCGATACGAGCCGTTATCCAACTAAAGTCAAAGTTTCAGACGAGGAAATGGCGGCACTCAAACTCACTCATCACAGGATTTGTCCCCACTGGAATTACATTCTTCATCCTCGAACCCAAATCCCCAAAAAAGCATGAACTTATTTATTTACAAGCCCTAAGTACTGTGATTCACAGATAGGGTTTGGAAATAAAACCAGGGGGGTATGGGGGCTTTGCTCCCAGCCAGGGGTTCCACCCCTGCACCCCGAATTCCCACCCCTATTTACGACGAGTTGCACTAAGAGAACCGTTGCCCAAAGATTAACTCATGCGATCGCTGACTTAGGGAAAAGATTTGCGGAAAAACGCACTTTTTATTCCCTAAGTAAATTGCACCGAGCTAATTTGAAACCGTTGTATCTTCTACCTCACTTCAAAGGGAGTTGAACGGTAAATGTACTTCCGTTGGTTAGCTGGCTTTCGACTCGAATGGTTCCACGATGCGCTTGAGCGATCGCCTGGGCAATGGCTAACCCTAATCCTGCTCCTCCCGTATGGCGGGAGCGATCGCTATTCACACGATAGAAGCGGTCGAAGATCCGCGCTTGCTCTTGGGAGGGAATCCCGATTCCAGTATCTTGCACCTGAATCAGTGCATGATGATCGTCTCGCTTGAGGTGAACGATGACCTTACCACCACTGGAAGTGTATTGAATCGCATTCGTGATGAGATTGGCAACTAAGCGATAGAGTTGCTCCTCACTGCCCAATACTGTAATTGGTGTGTTTGTCTGAATGTCTGCGGTGAGTGCAATATTTGAAGCAAGCGCGAGTGCCGAAAACTCTTCGACTAAATCATTTACTAAATCATGCAGATTACAAGACTCCTGTTTGGCAGAAAATCCCTGTAAATCCATCCGCGAGAGCAGTAGCAGATCGTGAACCAGTCGGGATAAGCGGTTGTTTTGGCGTTCAACTGTACGCAGTGTATCCCAGGCATCTGCATCGGTCGCCTCTGGGGTCAGCGTCGATTCTAAATTAGCCTGAATTGCGGCTAGTGGTGTGCGAAGTTCATGGGCTGCATCGGCGGTAAACTGCTGCATTTGGCGATAGGAACTGTACACAGGTTTCATGGCTTGTCCAGCAATCCACCAACTGGCAATCACTACAAGCAGCATGGCAGTAGGCAAGCCAATCAGTAGAATCAATCTGACCCAAACCATGTGTCCATCAATGTCAGAGAGCGATCGCCCCACCTGCATATATCCCCAGGCATCTTGGTTAGCCGTTTTCAGCAGTAGAGAAAGTTGCTTATAACGAGTTCCATCAGGGGCTTCTAAAGTTTGCCAGGGTTCTGTTTCAACACGCACAGGTAGGTCTGTTGTGATTTCCCCTGCACTGGCTAACAACTGCCCCGATAGGGCAACAAAGCGAATGTAATAACCGTGTTCTTGAAAGACTCCTAAATAGTGAACGGCGGTGGATTTGTAGGTACAAGTTGTTCCAGCAACACAAAGCGATGGAATAAACTTTTGCACGATCGGTTCTAGCTTACCCGGTTGCTGCAATGAAGCTTCCAGCCCATCGTGCAATGTGCCAGCGACCGACTCAATGCGGTGATCTAACTCAGAGACGTGGCTATGGGCCATTACTTCGTAGAAACCGACGGCACACAGCGTGAGAATAAATCCCATCGTCCCGGCATACAGCCCTGCTAAACGCAGTCGAGTGGTATGGAAAACCTTGTTATGCTTCATGGGCTATGTTTCATAGGTGTTGAGCTTATAGCCCATGCCGTAAACGGTTTCAATCAGGTGATCGTAGCCATACTCAGTTAATTTTCGCCGCAGTAACCGCATTTGAGCCGCAACTACATTACTGTTAAAGTCTGCTTCTGCTTGCCAGATTCGGCTAATAATCTGGTCACGCGAAAGAATCTGGTTGGGGTGCTGCATAAAGTATTCCAGTAGTTGGAATTCTTTGGTAGTGAGGGGAATATTTTGGAGTTTTCCGGTGGAGGTCGTAATTGCAACGGTTGAGGTTCCATAGTCCAGCAGGAGGTTGCCCACCTGTAGCTGGGGCGGTTGGATTTGCAGCGATCGCCGCTGCAATGCCCGCAGTCGTGCCAACAGTTCTGCCATGCCGAAGGGTTTGATTAAATAATCATCGGCTCCGGCATCCAGCCCTTTGACCCGATCTTCCATGCGATCGCGAGCGGTGAGCATCAGGACTGGAAGGGGACTTTGCTTGGCTCGGAGGCGTTGGCACAGTTCAATTCCAGATAATCCCGGTAGGAGCCAGTCAAAGATGGCAACGGTGTACTGGTTCCAGCCGTTCTCCAGGAATTGCCACGCTTCTGTGCCATCCTTCACCCAATCCACAACATATTTTTCGCGCTTGAGCGATCGCTCCAGTGCTGCTCCCAGATCAGGTTCATCTTCAACCAATAGAACGCGCATGGGATGTGATTTCTTCTGAGAAAGCGGGTTGAACAGACTGCGATGGATTGGACTTGGGCATTAACAGTTTACCGAATCGGGCATAGAGGGCGGGTAGCACCATCAGCGTTAAGGCGGTGGAGGTGAACAGACCACCCAGAACGACGATCGACAGAGGCTGTAAAATTTCTTTTCCGGGGCCGCCTGAGATGACGAGAGGCAATAATCCTAATGCAGAGGTAAAGGCAGTCATGAGAATGGCGTTGAGCCGCTCCATTGACCCTTTAACCAACGCTTGTCGAAGCGGGACTCCCTGAGCAAATTTGGTGTTGTAGTTATCGACTAACAGCAGCCCATTTCGCGTTGCCACACCAAACAAGGTGACAAATCCCACCAGCGAAGCAACCGAAATGACTCCGCCTGTTAATGCAACGGAAAACACTCCACCCACTAACGCCAGAGGCAGGTTGATCATGATCATGGCAGTGGAAGCGACGGATTTAACGGAGAGATACATGATCACGGTGATGACCACGAAGGCGATCGCGCTAAACACCAGAATATTTTGTGTCGCCCGTTCTTCTGCCTCAAACTGCCCACCGTATTGGGGAAAGTATCCCGCCGGAAACTGAACTTGCTCTGCTACTTTCGAGCGGATTTCATTGACCACCGATCGCACGTCCCGCCCATCTGCATTAGCGGCAACCACGATCAAGCGGGACACATTTTCCCGGTTAATCGTATTCGGGCCTGTCCCGGTGCGAATTTGCGCGACCTGCGCTAAAGGAATTTTCTGCCCTGTAGGGGTGTCAATCAGTAAATTACCGATCGTATCGAGATTGTTTCTCGCTTCCGGTTCTAACCACACCACCAGGTCAAAGGTTTGTTGCTGCTCCAAAACCTGAGAGACAACTCTGCCATTGAGAGCCGTCTCAATCGTGTTCGACAGTTCACCCACGGTTAATCCATAACGACCTGCCGCAGCCCGATCGAACTGAATTTGAATTTGCTCGATGGGAATTTGGGGTTCCAGTTGCAGATCAACAACACCTTCAACGGTTTGCATGATCGCTTCCACTTCCTGCCCCAGAGAGCGCAGTTGCTCCAAATCGGGACCGAAGATTTTCACAGCGATCGCACTCCGCACGCCCGAAAGCACCTCATCCATTCGGTGAGAGATAAATCCGCCGATATTAGGAGCCACTCCCGGCAATTTGGCAAACTCTTCTCGCAGTTTCTCAATACTGCCCTCGCGGTCTTTCAGTCCTTCTTCACTTAAATCCACATCCAGGTGAGCGGTATTCACCGCCGCCGCATCACTGTCTCCAGGGGCACGACCGGAACGCAACTGCACATAGCGAAAGCGAGGATCATCCTTGAGGGCATCTTGAATGGCAAACCCAGCACTATTGGTCGCTTCTAGAGATGAGCCAGGATAGAGCATTAAGGTATTCACCAGATTTTCTTCCTGGAATTCTGGCAGGAACTCCCGTCCGAGCGACGGCACGATAATCAGGGCAGCGACGAGGGTTGAAGCGGCGATCGCCAGAATGAGTCGAGAGCGACGCAACGAAAAATCCAGGATGGGTTGATACAAACCTTTGAAGAACCGAGCAACCCAGGGTTCCGTTTCGGGTAAGTGTCCGTGTGGTAGCAGGATCGCGCATAGGGCAGGGGTAACGGTCAGTGCCGTGACGCTCGATGCCAGTACCGCCACCATGTAACCCAAGCCCATTGGGATGAAAATGCTGCCCTCTACACCACCCAATGCAAACACAGGCGAGAAGACCACGACGGTAATAATCGTGGCTCCAAACACCGAGTCCCGAACTTCCTGACAGCCCTCCAGCACTACCTCTAAGACGGGACGAGGATGGGCAGAATACTTATTTTCTCGTAAAGCCCGGTAGACGTTTTCGGCATCGACGATCGCATCATCGACAGCAGACCCGATCGCCACGGCGAGTCCACCGAGCGTCATGGTATTGAGTCCCTGGCCTAACCAGTTGAGGGCTAACACTCCAATCAATAAAGACAGCGGCAGTGCTACCAGACACACCAGCAAGTTGCGCCAGTTCATTAAGAAGGGAATCAGAATTAAGGCAACAATAATGCTGCCTTCAATCAATGCGGCTCGAACATTTTCAATGGATGCATCAATGTATTTGTCCTGACTGAAGGTGATATCGACTTGAATATCTTCCGGTAATCCTGCTTGAATCTCTTGCATGGCAGACTCAATCCCATGCGCGACAGTGGGTGTGTCGGCAAGGGGCTGTTTGTTCACCATGACCACAACAGCAGGTTGTCCATTCAGGCTGCTATCGCCTCGCTGGAGGGCTGCCCCAATCTGCACCGTTGCCACATCGGACAGGCGAATCGGTGTCCCATTGCGAGCCGTAATCACGGATTGCTGCAAGTCATCAATCGTTTCTAACCGCCCAATGCCGCGGATCAGGGTTTCTTTGTCTGGGGTAACCAGGAAACCTCCCGGTGCATTAACATTTGCGGCTTCAACGGCTTCTGTCACGTCCTGCAACGACACATCAAACGCCTGGAGCTTTTGCGGATCAACCAACACCTGATACTGCTGGACTTCTCCGCCATAGACCACCACCTGAGACACGCCCGGAACCGCCAGTAATCGATTCGTAATTTGCCAATCGGCAATACGGCGCAGTTCCATTAAAGAGGTACGAGATGCTGCTGGTGCCGTCTCGTCCACTCTGAAGGCAACCATCATCACCGTGCTAATCGGGGATGTGATCGGAGAAATTTGAGGTGTTTCAACGTTCTCAGGGATCTTGTCCTGAGCCTGCTGTAATCGCTCCGTTACAAGTTGGCGTGCCTGGTAAATGTCGGTATCCCAGGTGAAAATCACCTTAACAACCGAAATTCCAGCCGCAGAAGCAGAGCGAACATCCGTCACGCCAGGAGTGCCATTAATCGCGCTTTCGATCGGCAACGTCACCAGGGATTCCACTTCTTCTGGAGCCAAACCCGGGGCTTCCGTTTGAATTTCCACCTGGGGTGGAGCAAAGCTGGGAAACACATCCAGCGGCATCTGCGTCACGGTGCGAACGATCCAAATCGTTAATACCATCGCGCCTAAGATGACGAGCCAGCGACGTGCGATCGCCCATTTGATAATGGCATTGAGCATAACAGTTTAATTTTTAATGACTACTGACTGAAGTTGAATCGCCCGTTGACCTTCTCACCCTTGATATCCGTCAAAATGGCAACGTTGTACTCTCCGGCAGCAGTATCGGGCAAGGTAGCGACGTAGTGTTCTCCGGCAGCGTCGTATTCAAATTCAACCGTCTTCTGTGTTCCATCGGGTAGCTGAATTTGACCCGTTACCGTTGCATCTGGAATCGCTTCGTGGGTATCTCCTTTCTGTAAGTAGAAGTCGAGGTGTACGCCACTTGCTTCTTTGAGAGTGACCAGTTCCAGATGATATGGACCTGCTTCAACAACCTGCCCACCTTCTGAGACGCTGGTATCGTGAGCCGTATCCGCTTGAGCCGTTGTTGCAGGGCTGGCGGGAGATGCAGCAGCAGGAGATGCCTCTGGAGATGCAACAGGGCTTTCTGACCTGGTTGTTTGGTCTCCACCGCTAGCACACGCTCCCAGAAGGAATCCCAGGCTGATAAGGGCGATCGCAAGAGATTGGCTGAATTTCACAGGTTGATTCCTCTCAAATAATTGATGGGTGAATAGAAGGCGGTTTAATGGTGCTGGTGCGGGGGTGTAGGGACTTCCGCATCTCGGTGGTGTGGGTCTGCTGAATGTATCAGGGTAGACTGGTTGCCTAGGGTTGCATGATGCCCATTCTGAGAATCTTCTAGATGTTCCAGGGCAGTAATCGCTGATGTCAGGTGTCTCTGATTCCGCCGATTTGACCAGAAAGCTCCAGCCGCAAAGGTAGCGATCGCCAGTAATCCGCCTGCCGGAATGACAACCCACCAGGGCAATGCTCCCCCGGCGACACTGGCTTGCGTGACCTCTGGTTCAGCTTCCTCAGAGGCTCCCCCACCCCGTAAGGATTGAGCGTAGAGTTGATTGGCGCGTTGGGTGACGATGCGATCGCCCTCAAATAACCCACTTTGCACTTCAATTAAATTCCCTGCTTGCCGACCCAGTACGACCTCGACAGGCTGGAAGCTGTTGCCATTTTGGACAAACACAAGTTGCTGACCGTTTGCCTCAACCAGTGCTGACTGAGGAATCACAACAACGGGTTCTGGGGTGCGATCGGTGAGTACCTCTAACTCCGCAAACATCCCTGGCTTCAGTGTTCCATCTGCATTGTCTAATTCTGCTCGGACGGGTACGACTCGATTTTCTCCTTCCACCACCGATCCAATGGTGATAATCCGTCCTTCAAAGATTTGATCGGGAAGGCTTGATACCGTGACCCGCACTCGTTGACCTTGAGAAACCTGGCTCAAATCTTTTTCGTAAATGTTGGCAGTTGCGAGGACGGTGCGATCGTCCACGATCGTCATCAAGGTTGCCCCTGCATCTTCTGCCGACTGCCCTAGTGTGACTTCGCGATCGGCAATTGTTCCTGCGATTGGAGCTTTGATAGTAATCGTGCCGTCTGGGTTTGCCTCTGCACCCAATTGTTGCAATCGAGTCCTGTAGGTGCCTGCACTGAGCTGAGCGCGAGATTGAGCCACTTGCACAGCCGTTTGGGCACGCTCTACTTCGGTTCGAGCTTCCAGCACGTCTAACTGGCTTTCTGCGGCAGTTAGGGCTTGCCGTGCTGATGCCAGATGAGCTTCTGATTCTAAGAATTCTCGCCTGGGGATAGCTCCCTGTTCTGTGAGTTCTTGATCGCGATCGTACTGCTCTTGCGCGACTCTTAATTCTGTTCTTGCCTGATTAATGGCAGTCTGGGCAATTTGCCGCTGGCGTTCGTAAGTCTGTTGGGCTAACCGTAAATTGGCTTGAGCCTGCTGCACATCGCCCTGTCGCTCTGCGGAATTTTCTAACGCTGTAACGCGCAGTTCTGCCAGTTCACCACTTGTAATCACGGCCAGAGGTTGTCCTGCTGTGACGGTATCTCCTGGTTCCACCAGTAGTCTGACCACCGTTCCGCCAACGGGATTTGTGACCTCTACTCTGAGACTTGGAGAAGCCTCAATTTGCCCAGTTGCCTGCACGCCAAATGCCAGGGCTTGACGAGTGACAGGTTCTATTTTCAGCCCGATTCGGTCTGCGGTTGCATTATCGACCTCGATCGCCCCCGAGGGTTGAGCCGATTGGTTTTGGTGGAACTCATCTCCATGTCCTGTATGAGCCAATACTTCGGCTGAAGTTGTCAATAACAGTAAGCTAAGACACGTTCCAGCGACGCGATCTCTCGCCAGTAGATTAGAGCGTTTCAGAGTGAGAACCATCGGCATTTCCTGGGGCAGCGATAAAGGTATGGAGTAGGGTCTTAACAAAAGTTGAGAAGCAGTATCGCAGGTAAATATAAAATGAGGATGAAATTTCGTCACAAAATACTCCCCTGCGAGTAGTCAGGCTACGGAACCACCTCTACCCAAAAATCAGCCGTAATAATTTCACCATTGCGGTTAAACTGTCCCCACAGTTTGTATCTTCCGGGCTGAGGAAAACGGGTTGCGAAGTGGACTTGATTGCCGGGTGTATCATGCACTGCATGGGCATGAATGTAATTGTCTCTGGTTAACGAAGTGGACTGACGCACAATAACCAGATGTCCCTTTTCACCCAGATAAGGTTGTAAATCAGTGATTGGTTGATTACTCGCCGTGTCCTGCAAGTCAAATTGTAAAATTACCTCTTCACCTGTTTTGATGGTTGCTGCGGTAGGGGCAAAGCTAACTGTTGTCTGACCAAAGGTTTTGGTGTAACTCAAATCTATCTGAGCAGCAGCAGGATTATCTCCCTCTATTTGGGTTTTCAAAACGGAGACTTGCTCTGCTTGCCCTGTCGGTTGGTAATCACTAAATAAGGTGTAATTACCAGCTTGGGGAAACTGGGTTTCAACCTCAAATCGTCCGTTGCCTTTGTAAATGGGATGGAGATGTTGAAAGACTTGTAAATCATCGCTGACTGCAATCAGATGCATGATCTGTTCCTGAAATTGATCGAACTGAGCGATCGCATTTCCATCCTGATCCTGCACCTCAATCTGAAGTGTAGTTGGAGTATTCGGGGTAATTACACCTGTGGTTGTGAGCTTTGCTTGAGTTGATGTAGATGTGTTTGCATGATCATCTCCATGTTCACCATGACTGTCTGTATGAGTGGCGGGATGACTGTGATCGGTTTCTTCTACGTGGGCTACATTCGAATGTGTTGTTGTCGTCACTTTGGGTTCCTCCTTCACTTGATCAAGTTGTGTGCAGCCTTGAACAATGGATAATGTGGCAACGATGGCGATCGCAGTTACTATGTGATTCATTCTTAATCTCCAGATGTAATTTGATAAAAGGAAACTTTGAGGAGTAACAGAGAGTAAAGACTCTCTTTAATGAATGACAATGGAAACTGTTGAGCGTGTTGATAAAGTTTCACTCACGTTTCTTACTCTTGTCGTTATCCTAAAATCTCTAGCTGGCTGGAGAGTCAAGCCTCCTAGTCAAAATTTTCTGACTGCTGAATCAAGCCTCATCCATGCATGATGCTAATTCAATAGAAAATAGCCCATGAGTTCTATGAAAAATCTCATGAGCTGGTACTTTTGTTAGAAGTAAGGATTTATTCTAAACTCGTTCAATAATCGGACAAATTGTTTCTTCAGGATGTTCGGGGAAGGCTTCCCAACCAGATAGAAGCCCGTTCAACTCCTGTTTGAGAATCTGTAATTGTTGAATCTGCTGCTCGATCTGAGCAAGCTTGTCCTCTAATTTCACTTTGATATGCTCACACGGTAAATCACCTTGATCATGCACTTCTAGAAACTCTTTGATTTCTAACAGGCTCAAACCTAAACCTTGAGCACGTTTGATGAATCGTAAGCGACCAAATACATCCAGGCTAAATAGCCGATAGTTGCCCTCTGTTCTGCCAAAGGTTTTGAGCAACCCTAACTCATCGTAGTAGCGAATTGTCTTGATCGGCAGTCCGCTTTCTTTAGCAACTGAACCAATCCGTTTTAACTCTTCCTGGGCTAGCATAGCGACCTCACCAATGTCATGCTTTCATCCTAAACTCTCTAGTGGGCTGGAGAGTCAAGAGGATGAGGGGGCGATCGCCCCACTATAAATCATCAAAACTAACTCGAAACATGAGAATTTTCAGAAGCAGGTTTGCCTACGAATAAACTATTTCTCACCAAAAACCTGCCATCAAATGTGATCGGTATTCCTTCGCCCTCTAAAAGTGACGGACCTGTATTTTCTCTGCGAGCATGAATGTGTAGATGGGGTTCGCTAGTATTGCCAGAGTTACCAACTTTGGCGATCGCCTGTCCAACCTTAACTGTCTCTCCGGTTTGAACCATGAGGCTGCCACGTTGAAGATGAGCCATCAAAATATCAGCCCCCCGGCATTGAATCAAAATATGATTGCCCGCAGGATTTTGAGAATCAGTTTGCGGCGGAATCAGATCAGGCAAATCATTTCTTGTCTCACGGATCGTGCCATTGCAAGGGCTGTAGAGTGGTTCTCCCCAGATGGCATAGTTTGTTAGCGATCGCGGATAAAGTCCATTGGCTCTGGTTCCTAAAGCGTTTAGCTTGACTACATCCAGTGCATATTGCTGAGTCGGATTGACATTGTGATAATTGATGGCAGGGCTGTTGCCGCCATGAGCGACATAGTAAGATTGACTCGTTGCGGCTGGTAGGGTTGTCGCGCTATCTACCAGGCTACTGACAGGCAGATGAGGCATAAAGGTGCCAGCTTAAACTGGATACCCAAAAACTCGGCGTTTGCAGGGCAGGGAGCAAGTGTTGCCTGTGTCTCTGGTCCTCGCAGCGTTAGCGTCATCTTACCATCCTGTTTCGTCACGACGATTTCCCAGTGGCTTACAGCACGAGAGATAAAAGAACCCGCATTCTCACTTTGCGTCTGCCAGATTGTTTCTACAAAAGATGATTCGGATAGCCTTTCCTCAAAGATAAAGATCATGCTTCTGCCTCTTGGGTGCCAGATTTAGATTAAACCATCAGGTATCATGATGCCGTTGAATAAGAAATGAGGAATCTTCTAACAGAGTGAACTTGTAACTTAACAGAATGTTTTGCAAACCTATGAAGACACCCAATCAATGTGAGAGTATGGTGGACATTCGAGCCGAAATCGATCGGTTAGACCGTCAAGTTGTTGCGCTCCTGGGTCAGCGTTTTGCCTATGTCAAAGCTGCCTCTAAATTTAAGACGAGTGAAACGACAGTTAGAGCACCGGAACGCTTGCAAGCAATGTTGCGGCAACGTCGAGGCTGGGCAGAAGAGGAAGGATTAGATGCTGATGTAATCGAGAAGATGTATCAGGATTTAGTTAACTACTTCATTGATGAAGAAATGAAGCATTGGAAACAATCCGAAACTAAGTAGAACTTACTGAAAAAGTGTTTTACAAGTTTTAGGAAAACTGACACTTGCAACCGTTTGACTCAAACAAAGATAAGAACAATGAGTAGTGCCTGCTTTGGCTTGAAAGCAGTTCAAAAGCGGTTTAGACTACTTCTGTAAGAGTTGAGAAATGATTGAAACAGCTTGTTCTACGCCATTCTCACTTCTAATTTTCATCCCCAGTTGTGCTGCTTTTTGTTGCATTGATGAATGGTTTGTAGCCATTGTAATTGCAGCAGCAAGGGATTCAACGGCTAATTCTTTTCTTGGAATGGGGTCTGGGCTAACACCAAGCTGATGCAGAAGTTTAGCCCATCCTAGCTGATCCGCAAAAAAGGGAACAACCACTGAAGGAAGCCCAGCGCGACAAACAGCAGCCGTCGTACCCGAACCGCCATGATGTACAACGGCTTTTACCTTGGTAAACAACCAACTATGCGGTACGGAATCAATCACAAAAACCTTGTCCTTCAACAGGTCTGGGATTTCTGTTTTGCCCAGTCCACTCCAACCCGAAAGAATGATCGCGCGTTGCTTTGCCTGTGTTATCGCTTCAAACACAATTTGGGTTACTGTTTCTGGATTCGGTTCAGTCATACTGCCAAAGCCAACACAAATTGGTGTTTCTCCAGCTTCTAGAAACTCAGTCAGAGCCGCTGGAGGTTCGTAGTGATCGACGCGATCGAGAAACCATGCCCCCGTTACATGAACTGAACTTTCCCAGTCTGCTGGCGGGCTGAGAATCGAGGGGCTAACTCCAGTCAGGATTGGTAGTGGAGAAAGATAACGAGGTTTTTCCTTTCTAAACCGAGCCCCCAGTCGTGGTAAGGGTGGCAGATCCCATTCTTGCCTGATGCTATTGATGATTTCATAACTTTGCCAGGTAGTTAAAAACTCCACCAGAATATAGCTTGCATAATTGAGACAGCCTTCCAAGGCATTAGGGTTTGCATGGTTGCTAAATTGCAGAAAAGGAAATTGTCGAGTGGCACTCAATGGAACAGTTGAAGCCAGAAGACTGGGTACTTCTAGTCGCTCAGCAATGTGATATCCCCAAATAGCAAGATGATTAAAAATGAATACCTCTGTGCCTTGAGCGGCATTCAGCGCATCATTCATTTGCTGTTTTAACAAATCATCCTCAATCAGTTTGACTGTTTTTCCTTGCAACAGTTCTAATCCTGCTTCTGATTGAAGGAGGGCTTGAAAATCTCCGGCGATCGCAGCAAAATCCAGGCCCAGGTTCCGGACAAAAGCCTCAAAGTTAGTATTTGTCGCAACTTTGACGGAATATCCCGCTTGCTGCAAGCCTAACGCCAATGCACAGTAAGGATAAAGGTCTCCAGTTGACCCAATAGCTAGGATTGTAATCGTTTGAGGCTGAATCATTGGCAAGGCACTTGTATAGGTTATTGCAGGTCAGGTGAGCCAGGGTTTGAGAATAATTTTGCCTGAGCTTTTGCAACCTGGCTCAACGGCAAGACGTGGCTGACTTTAACTTTAACTTGACCTGGAAGGATCAGCGTCGAGAGATCATGGGTGTTCTATCAGAGATGTCAGCATCGGCGGAAACAATATTCAAGTGCGTATTGAAGTAGTTATGCCAACTCTTAGGTATGGCTAGTACAGCAAAAAATAAGTTTTGAAAGGGGTGAAGCCCCCAAACCCCCTACATTGCCGAACTTTGTGTTCGCAACACTGGGAGCCGGGAGGAAGAATGGTTAGACCGTATTGGGAAGCAGGGGCGATCGCGCCATCAGAATGTCTACTTCTGTGACAGGGAGTGGCAGTGCGCTCGGATCATCAGCCAGAGTGCTAATTTCCATGAAAAATTGTTCCACCTTTGAGTGATTAGACTGTGAGGTGTTTATGCTTGTCACCTCACACCTTTGCAAACAGCAGATTTAGTCCTTCTGTCATTGTGGGATGAGCTAAAATGCCATCTCGTAAAACGGTGTAAGGCATCTTTGCTTGCATCACCATTTGCACAGTTGAAATGATTTCACCTGCTGCGTGACAGAACAGGGAACATCCTAAAATATAACCTGTTTCAGCATCGACGATCGCCTTCATCACGCCATCAGTTTGTCCTAATGTCCGTGCTCTGGGAACGGCAGACACATCCAGTTTTGCAACTCGAATGTTATAGCCCTGTTGCCTTGCTTCGCTTTCAGTTAGACCTACATGAGCTAATTCTGGATCAATGAACAGACTGGAAGAAATTAGCCGTCCGCGTGTGCTGCGATTACCTCCATCGATTAGATTGGCTTTGACAATGCGGTAATCGTCCAGCGACACATGGGTAAATTGTGGCCCACCATTGATATCACCTAATGCCCAAATTCCTGGCACGTTGGTTTCTAAGCGATCATTAACCCGAATAAATCCACGCTCATCGGTTTCTACACCCGTAACCGCTAAATTTAAGCGATCAGTCGTAGGCGCACGCCCCACAGCGACCAGCAAGTGTGACCCTTGAAGGATGATTGTCTGATCAGCAACTTGAATTTGAAGCTCAGTTGTGTGACCAGTGCGATCTACTCTCAGAACCTTCGCATTCAGCAAAAATTCAATTCCTTCACGTTCCAGGAGGGTTTGAACGGCGATCGCAATATCTGGGTCTTGCTGCGACAGAATTTGGTCACTTTGCCCAACTATAGTGACGCGAGAACCAAAACGTCGAAACATTTGAGCAAATTCCAAGCCAATGTAACCGCTACCTAAAACAATTAAATGCTCTGGTAACTGTTCTAACTCCATGATAGATTCGCTCGTCAGAAAACCAGATTCTCTAAGCCCAGGTATGGATGGAACGAGCGGTCGCGTCCCTGTGTTGATGAAGAACCGTTCTGCCGTGAGATAACGAGTGTCACCTTCAGCCGTTACTACTTCGATTGTTTTCTCAGCAACAAATTGTCCAGTACCGACAATCAATTCATGTCCCAACACCATTTCTAAATTATGCAAGTTCATCTGACGCATCGATTGCACAATCGATCGCTTTCGTTGAATCACTGCGGCTAAATCAACAGAGACATCATTCGTGTTAATTCCGTAAATTGCACTGTTTCGCACAGAATGGGCTACATTTGCACTTGCCACCATCGTTTTGGTCGGAATGCAAGCAACGTTGATACAGGAACCACCAATCATGGTTTGGCTGCGCTCTACCAGAGCGGTTTTTCGTCCGGCTTTGACTAATGCAGGTGCCAACGTTTTGCCAGCTTTGCCGCCGCCGATGATAATGTCGTCATAGTATTCGGTGTTCATTGGTCTATCCTTTGGGTCTGACGTTATGCCATTGTGTCTACAACTGCTGGTGTTAGGTTCTCGACAGAACTGAATGTAGGACAGGGCGATCGCTATTTGATTCGTCAACAACTGGATTCAGCACCATATCTGCACATTTTTCGCCAATCATGATGCATGGGATGTTTGTATTGGCGTTGATAATGGTAGGCATGATGCTGGCATCAGCAACTCGCAATCCTTGAATTCCGTGAACTTGCAAGCGATCGTTCACCACTGCCATTGCATCATTGCCCATTTTGCAGGTACCAACGGGATGATAGATGGTCTGGATGTTGTTGCGGATGAATTCTTTGATGTCTTCATCGCTTTGCACCGCTTTTCCTGGCAGAAATTCTTCGCCCCGATACTGGTCAAATGCAGGCGATGCGAGAATTTGCCGCCCTAACTTGACCCCTGCTACCAAAACATCCATTTCCGCTTCATCAGACAGATAATTTGGATCAATCCTGGGTGGCTCAGTTGGGTCAGCAGAACGTAGTTCCAGAAATCCTCGGCTTTTTGTACCGACAAGTCCGGGTAGTAGACTATAACCGTGTGGTTCAGGAGGGTTGCCCAACCCATGAAATACAAACCACCCTGGCACAAAATGATATTGCAATTCAGGTGCAGAGGAAGCCGCATTCACTTTCACCAGTCCGCCTGCCTCCACTAAGTTTGAGGTCAACAAGCCTGTGCGTTCTTCCACATATTGTCTGTACACTTGCCCTGAACCTGCACCACCCATTGTAATAGGTTGTGTGCAATGAACTGCGATCGGTACCAAGACATGATCCTGATAATTTTGCCCCACACCCGGTAGATGTGCCACAACATTGATGCCTAATGCTTCCAACTTTTCTTTATCACCGATACCAGACAGCATCAATAGTTGGGGTGAATTGATCGCGCCACCCGATAGGATGACTTCACAATTTGCTGAAACCGTATGTTCCTGACTGTCTTTGCGATACACCAAACCTGTGCAACGTGTGCCGTTGAATGTCAGTCGCAAGACTAGCGCATTCGTAATTGCAGTAAAGTTTTCGCGTTCCAGTGCAGGATAAAGGTAGGCGACTGCTGAACTGTGACGCATTCCATTCTTTTGCGTCACCTGATACAGCCCGAATCCTTCTTGAGACTCACCATTAAAGTCATCGTTGAACGGTAATCCTGCTTCGGCAGATGCTTGTACAAATGCTTGAGCCAACGGGTTTGGATCACGTAAATCAGCAACGTTAATGGCTCCACCAACGGCGTGATGTTCCGATGCACCCCGTTCGTTATGTTCTGATTTCAGGAAATACGGTTTCACATCATCCCAACCCCAACCCTCGTTGCCTAGCTCCTCCCAATGGTTATAATCGGCAGGATTGCCACGCATGTAGATCATGCCGTTCATTGAGCTTGAACCACCGAACGTTTTGCCGCGTGGCATGTAATCCGGTTTGTTGTTGCAATGCGCTTGTGGTTCGATCGCGTATGCCCAATCATCTGACGTTTGAAACAGGTGGGGATACAAAGCAGGAATGTGAATAGGTTGTGCGTCATCTGGGCTACCTGCTTCAACCAGTAAAACTCTGAACTTACCATTTTCTGAAAGGCGAGCGGCGACAGCACTACCTGCGGAGCCAGCACCCACAACGATGTAATCGTAATTTTGCTCTGTTGGCATGGCTCATTCTCCTTTCATGCAGATCGCATGAGTTATAAAATTTGTATTCATGAGTTTTGTCCTCAAAACCTAAACGTTATACATGGGTAGCTCTCCAGGCGCACCCAGAACTTCATCACCGATCGCGGTAGAAATAGATTCAAACAATTCCATATTCGGCATTTCTTTTTCATCCAGTGTTCCGACTGCTGCAATTAACCGCGCAAAGCCACTGGGTGCAGCAACCACTAATCCACGAGCAGGGCGATCGCCAGGAACAGCCACCACATGAGGTGTACTGGGAGAAATCAGGAAGCTTTCACCTACATTCAGCACAAGCTTTTCTTCCCCTGCCCAGACTGTGAATTCTCCTTCCAATACATAGAGTTGTTCGGAATAGCGGGTGTGGCGATGGGGAGGTGTTTGTGTGCCGGGAGGAAAGTAGCCTTCGATCAAGTCGTATTGACCTCCAGTTGTTGTGTGATCGGCAAGGATGTTCAGACGAGTACCAAATAGCCAGAGTGATTGTGACATGAGGTTATTCCTGTTAATGAATATTTGGAGTAACAATAGCTGCCATCAACCGTTCAATAGTCCAGCGATCGCAATAGCGAATGCCATTAATAAACGACGTTGGGGTATTAGTTACTCCACTTTGAATTCCGCTTTCAATGTCCTGATGAATGCGATCGAGATGGGCATGTTGACACAGATCTTGCAGAAATTGGCAGGTATCAAGTCCTAAATCATTGGCATACTCGATTAAATAGCCGTCGCCTAGCGTCCGTTGATGGATGAATAGACGGTCGTGCATCTGCCAAAATTGTCCTTGAAAAGTGGCTGCCTCAACTGCTTCAGCCGCACGTTGAGCCTGGGGATGAATTTGCCTTTGTGGAAAATGACGAAAGACAAAACACAAAAAATCCTCTCCAAGTGAAACAACGTGGTGTTGAATGGCTTTAATCAACCGATAAACGTCTGCACTTCGAGGATCTTGATAATCCCCGTACATGACCAACACCACAGTAGAATTGAGTACACCTTGAATGTGGTCATGTGTTGAAGGTAGAACGAGTAATGGATGATGTTTGCCATTCGTTGTTTGCATGAATTCAATATAGAAAACTAACCCCGAATAGTCGTCCACTCAGAGTTGAAAATTCTGTTCAATAAAGTGATTGATGAATCAAATCATCTCAAAATGGAGGGATGGCTCCAACTTAAGTTGGAGCCCAGATTCAATCTCAACTACAAACTGACAATCGGTAGTGTTCTAGACCTGTGGATCAGTCAAATGACTCGCACCAATTCGTATCGGTTAATAAACAGTCCAATCACAATGTCGTGTAACTGAACCGATTTGGAAAAACAAATCGTCTTACGCGCTAACCGCTTTATCCGTGTCCTCAACGTCAAATGCTTGCGTTCAATCTTCTGTGTGTTTGCTTTACCGACCGTGTGGTGATGTGAGTCAAGCAATCGTAAATAAGCACCCCATGCATCCGTGTAAAAGCGAGTTAACCCAAACGGTTGTAATAACGCTTTGAGCTTTACTCAAGCGTCATCCTCATGTGGTGCCAAACCATAAGCTAGCATCTGGCCGCTTCGATGCTCGATCGCAGACCACAACCAACGCTGTCGTTTCTTAGACCCGACAAAGCGACCCATTTCATCCATTTCAGCCTCCTCCACTCAAACAATCATCATGGGTTCTGATCTATTCTCTAACTGCTCAACAACGGTCAATTGACCGCTTTAATCGCGTGTTCTTTTTTTTAATTGCCTTAAATCCACAGGTCTGGAACACCACCGAATATGCCATAGCAACTGAAGTCAAGGGGGTAGATGCCTTCAGCCTCCATTATTAAAGATGTCAAATGGGTTCTATAAGTCACAGCATCTCCTGTTTGTGTGTTTTTGTTTTGCCCATCTCGATCACGGTAAGCTTTCACAGGCTATCCCATCGCGATCGCCATCCAGGCGATGAGGGTCACTGCGATCCCGTTCTAATATCCGCTGGGCTTCTGCTTGAGTTCTAAAGTCAGAGCAATTGAGATCCAGTCTGGGTATGGTCGGGAGAGGGGAGGGAGAGGGAGAAGGTCTAACTGAGGGGTGTGGAGAAGGGCGTGGAGAGGGGCTAACTGAAGGGGAAGGAGAGGGAGTACTGCCACCCTGCTGTCGTCTAAAATCCCACGGCATGACAGGGTTCGCCTCACTCCATAGCCCCCGTCTCTGCTGCCTTGCCTGGGCTTCTGCTTGCAGGTACAGATCATCGGTGTCAGGGCAACCGCTCAGATAATCCCGGTACACAGCGACTAACCCTTCTCGCACCAGGATCACTCCCACAGGCTCATTGCCCAGGAATACCTCACCGACTGTTCTCCCGTAGCGATCGATATCGACTACCCGCAGTTGCACGGCTTGACCCGGTGGCAAGAGTTGTCTGAGGCGAGCGGCGGCTCTATCACCCCACGGAACCTGGGCACGCTCTGGAGCATCTGTGCAAGCGATTCTCACGGTGATCACCTGTCCTCTATCCCTAACCCTCAACGTATCCCCATCTCCAGTTGAGACTACAGTAGGTAAGGCATTGGGGGGTTGAGTTTGAGCCAGAAGAGAAGCGTCAGAGCCTTCAGTCCATGAGTGAGCAGGAAGAAAAGCCGTCAAAGGAAGCAGAAATCCCCCCAAGAAAAGAAGAGGGAAGATTAGTTGATGGGGCGATTTTGGGAAGTTCATCACAATCTCTTTCAATCTCGATTAGAGAGTATGCTGTACTCCTTTGGTAACTCGGTTTGGCAGAGGACAGCATCGCTCAATTGTTCTTCTGTCAAGTTTTGGATATTGCTAAGGTCAGCACCCATGAGGTTAGTAGAGGTAAAGTCAGCACAGCTGCTATCAGTATGCGGTCAGTGAACCTTTGAAGTGCATCTTCTGAAGTGCATCTTCATTTTGGTTAGCTGGTGCAATCTCCCTCCCCTGCTGAGCTTTCTTCTGAGCCGTCTCCTTCTCCTGCTGAGCTTGCGTGTCTGAACGCTGCTCCGCCACTGTTGTAGCCACCATCTCAATAATGCGAATGATGCAGGTACTCCTATCAAACTCAGCACGTTCCACAACGTCTTTCCTGACTGCTCAGTGAGAGTCTTTATTGAATTGCCGTTGGGGTCAAGCGAAGGTGAGGGCAGTTCTGCCACGATTGTCACAGAATGAACTTGTAGCAGAGCCTCTCCATCAACTTGCTACTAGACTGGTAGTGGAATGATTTAGTTCCTGGGTTGCAACAAATGTTACATCTCAACGACAACTTGGATTGTTCCGGTGCAACAGAGTTGTTATGCAGCAAGCTACTCAATTTAACGTTAATCTCAGCGATCGCTGAACAGGTAGTCCTCAGGCAACTCGTAAACGTTCAATATCCTTTATGGGTGGCGCACCAAACATGCGGGAATATTCGCGGCTGAACTGAGAAGGGCTTTCATAACCCACCTGATATGCTGCACAAGTTGCATCTACATCTTCAGCTAGCATCAGACGACGGGCTTCCAATAACCGCAACTGCTTTTGATATTGCAACGGGCTCATTGAGGTCACTGCCTTAAAGTGCCGATGAAATGTTGCAGAAGACATCCTCGCTTGCTTTGCCAAATCATCCATGCTCAATGGCTCCGTAAACTCAGCTTTGATCTGTTTAATCACCTCTGCAATGCGCTGCATATGACTGCCAGAGGTCGCGATCTGCCAAACCGCTTCGCTCTGATCGCTCATCAAAAGGCGATAGTAGAGTTCGCGAATTATCATTGGTGCCAGGAATGGAATATCCTGGGGCGTGTCCAGAAGCCGTGTGAGTCGGGTAGCACAATCAATCAACGGGGCATTGGCATCGCTCACGAATAAGCCCCTGACTAAACTTTCTTTTTGATCTGAACCGCGCTGGAGTTGGTCGATAATATCCCAAAGCCCAGTCGCGTCCAGGCTGAGCTTAAAGCAGAGATACGGCTTATCCGGTGTCGCTTCGACAATGTTTCCACTAAGCGGCAGATCGACTGTGACAACAATGTATTGAGCCGCACTGTAGCGATAGGTTTCCTTACCCAGTAAAGTTTCTTTTCTACCCTGAAGAATAATGCAAAGCGTCGGTTCGTACACAGCGCGGAGGACAGTAGGAGCCACCGATTCCCGCATAAATTCTAACTGAGCGATCGCCGTTGAATGAATACCATTCCCCTTGCCATCCGTGTGGCGAGTCACTAATTCCGCCAGTTTCTGACAAGCATCAATTGTGGTTTCGTGCTTTAGAAATTCGTCTACCATACCAGATCCTCGTCAACGCTGAGCAGCGGGTTGTGAGACATCCCTTCCATTGTTTTGTTGCGCCTATTATAGGGGATTCTTTTGAGCACCATTCTGCTGTTTGAGAAAATTAGGCAATAACCTGAAAAGTTTATGTATTTAGAACCTTTTCTCCAAACTCTATGATGAGCCCATGCCAGAAAGGCAATGAAAGGATAAGGCAATAAAGGAGATAGAAAAATGACTCAGAAGACATGGTTCGTTACAGGTGCTTCTCGTGGAATTGGAGCCGAAATCGCGATCGCCGTTTTGGCAGCAGGAGATCAATTAATTGCGACCGCTCGCAAAAAGACCGATTTACAACAGTTTGAGTCAAACCCGAATGTGTTGACGCTGAGCCTGGATGTTACCGACGAGGCTCAAGTGCAAGCGGCAGTTGCAGCAGGACTGGAACGCTTTGGACAAATCGATGTGTTAGTCAACAATGCAGGATTCGGGATACTGGGCGGTATCGAGGAAACCAGTGCTCAAGAGGTTGAGCGAGTCTATCGCACAAATGTTTTTGGACTGTTGAATGTGATCCGCGCTGTGTTGCCCAGTATGCGCCAGCACCGCTCTGGACACATTATTAACCTATCGTCAATTGGGGGCTATCGCTCCGCTCCAGGGTGGGGCGTCTACTCCTCAACCAAGTTTGCTGTTGAAGGCATTACCGAAGCTCTCCATGATGAGTTAGCTCCTCTGGGCATCCACGCAACTGTGGTCGAGCCAGGATACTTCCGGACTAATTTTCTCGACGGTAGTTCGCTCCAGCGCACGGCAATAGAAATTCCCGATTACGCAGAGACGGTCGGTAAAGTTCGTAAACTCGCCTCTGACCTGAGCTATCAACAACCGGGAGATCCCATCAAACTTGCCCAAGCAATGCTCCAACTCGCGAATGCGGATACTCCACCGCTCCGGTTGCCTCTCGGCACAGACACCCTTCAAGCCATTGCCCAGAAGAACGCTTACGTCGAGCAAGAAACGGAACAATGGCGTACTCTGGCTGAATCGACTGATTACAGGTAGTGGATGCATGAGCGTGGGACTGAGCAGTAAAACTGGCGCAATTTGTAAATCAGTTGTGCACTTCATAAACCTTTGAAGCTCTTATTAGATGATGTTCCAAACCTGTTGATAGACTCTGTAAGCACCCTCTATAGTCCCCCTTGAAAGGCTACGGTGTACACATAAGTCCTCTCAAACCCTAAACCCCCCAGTCTTAGCGAACTTCGAGCCTTTGCTAAGGACTTGACCCGATTAGAAACACCCGTACTTGGAACCGATGCGAAGCGCGCTTTTGGGTAAATCGAAATACCTTCTGCTGGAGGGTTTGGGGGAGAACCCTCTAATGCCTGGTGTTCAAACCTTGAAACAACCCTGCATCGAATTTGGGCGCAAGCCCAGACCTGTGTACACAGTAGCCTGGTAAGGGGGACGGCGACAGCCGGGGGTCAGTAGTAACAAATCTGAAACACTATCGAATGAAGATGAATCTTGGCTGATTTAAGCTGAATAAGTGCTTGGTCAAGTTGAAATTGATTCTTGAGGTGTTATCTTCTGTTGCTACAGGCGATCGCCCCATTTGACATACGTTGAACTGTTGAGTGAGGTGTGTTGGCAACTAATACAACTTCTCCACTAGAACTCATTAACCACTGCGTTGCTTCAGTGATTTCAGAGTTAGATATGCGATTATTGTCCTGTAATCTCTGACTCTGATCGTTCAACGGCTGATGATTGTTGTCTCTTTCATAGTTCGGTGATGGTACAACTAACCTGCGGCGATCGCTCCATCGGGCATCATCATCGAGTTGTTGTTCGGGTGTGGGAGGTAAGCCACCGCGACCTGTAATGACAAAGGAATTGTCCTCATTCGCAGGACACTCTTGAGCGATAAGTTGAGAGGCATCCGCTACATCCGTTGGTAACGCTAATAACCCAACCGTCGGATCAACGGTTGCGGTTGTGACATCCACTGTGCCGGGTAAAGCAGACGTTGCGCCAGTAGCGGTGATGTCGCTTAAGGGGGTGGACGTCGAACTCGGTTGGATGCCATAAAGGGCGATCGCCTCAATGCTGACATTGCCCCCTCTAAAGTCTTCAGAGTTGGCACTGATGTTGCTATCCTCGTTGGGTACTGCCACCAGGAATCGCGTATCAATTCCAATGTTGCCACCGGGAATGTTCCTACCAGTGGCATTGGTGGTGATGTTGCTGCCGTTGCGTAAGACGATGAGGGGCGATCGCAAACTAACATTCCCGCCACCGCCTGAGGTGTCTGCCCGGATTCTGCCTCCGTTGTCTAGAAAGATGCGATCGGCATCGACAAACAGAGAACCTGCACTACCTCTGCCCGAACTGCTAACGGTCACTTGAGCCTGGTTTTGGATGTTGAGGGTTGCGGTTTGCAGGGTTAAGTTCCCCCCGACTCCTCTACCGCTAGTCTCGGCGGAGATGACAGAGCCATTGCCAGTTAAGGTAATGGAATCTGGAGCCGTAATGGTGAGCCGACCCCCACGACCACTACTGGCAGTCGAGGCAGAGATTTGGGCACCAGCACTTAGTTCTACCCGCACAGCTTGCCCATTGCCACGCGATTGAATCGTTAAATTCCCGGCATTTCCAGTGCTGGTTGTGCCCGCAAACAGACCACTGGTTCTTCCCGATAGCTGAAGAAGTGGCGTATTGAGGGTGATGTTACCCGCCTGACCGTTCCTCAATGTTGTGGTGACCAGTTGTCCACCCCCGTTTAAGCTCACTCTGTCAGTGCTAATTGTGATATTACCTGCATTGCCATTTCCAGTGGTGGAGGCAATCAGTTGAGCATGATTGAGAACTGAGAGCGATCGCGCCTCAACATTAATATTGCCGCCCCGGCCCACTGCACTTTGCTCAACGGTACTAATCGCATCGCCATCATCAAACAAGGCCGTATCATTTGCTCGAATACGGATATTCCCAGCATTGCCTTGTCCCTGTGTATTCGTATTGATTCTCCCTCGGTCGGAAACAGCGAGTGAACCCGTTCTGATAATGACATCTCCCCCGTTTCCGACCGATCCTAATGTCGCTGAAGTAACCACCCCACTAGGTTCATCAGGACGAGTCGGGGCTGTGCCACGAATCTGTACAGTATCCCGCGCAACAATCGTGACGCGACCAGCATTGCCTTGACCCTGTGTGGCAGTATTCACAGCACCTCCGTTGGTCAAAAACAGTGACCCCGTTGTGATAGTCACATCTCCGCCTCGACCCGTACCTCTAAACCTCAATTCACTGCCTGGGGGACCCACAGATCCTGAATTTACTTGTGTGTAGATCGTGCTGTTGAGTGTGAAGAGAAGGTTTTCGTTTCCACGTCCGTTGGGGTTTTCCCCATCCAGAGAGACAACATCGCGGGCATTAATCGTCACATTGCCTGCATTCCCGCTTCCACGGGTATTGGAGAACATCCGCGCACCATTGGCAATGAAAAGCGATCCCGTCGTGATGTTGATGTTGCCACCGTTACCGTCACCAAACGTGCTAGTTTCTAGCTGAGTACGAGAGTCCGGAAGGCCAGCGGAATTCCTAAAAAGAACGGTGTCGCGGGCATTAATCGTGATATCGCCTGCATCTTCCTGCCCAACCGTGGTGGAATTGACCCTAGCCCCATTCGTGACAGAAAACAATCCTGTTGTGATGTTGATGCCACCACTATTACCAATGCTTTCTGAAAATACAGAATTGGATAGACGACTGGGAAACCCACCAATATTTCGACCCTCTACAGAAACCGTATCACGGGCATTGATATTCAGACTACCGACATCTCCACGTCCGAACGTAAAGGCAACCACTCTACCGGAATTGCGGAGAAAAAGTGATCCCGTCGTGATGTTGATGTCGCCAGCGTTACCAACCCCCTCTGGTACCACTCTAAGGTCCACCGTAGCGTTATCGATAGAGATGCGCTCACCTGCTGTGAGGTTGATATTGCCGATCGCCCCCTCTCCTTCCAAGGCTGCTACCAAATTGCTACTATCACCAAACGTGATAGATCCCGTAGCATTCAGATCCAAATCTCCGGTTTGAGCATCAGGTAAACGCAAATTATTGGGAATGCCGCCTCGCAGTAAACTTCTGGTGATATCAATATTTCGGGCAACAATGCTCATACTGCCATTTGCCCTTCTCACGTCAATGCCACTATTTCTTAAGGTGACATCGGCTCGCGTTACCGGATTGGGGAAACTCAAATTTATGCGATCGCCATTCACATTCAGCCCGACAGTGCCTGAGTTGGCAATACCGCCTAACTCGACTCGACCCCCTAAAGCCTGCAAATTTGATCTCTCAAGTGTGACATTGCCACCCACCAGCGCGATTGTTCTGCCCGGTTGCACCTGAAAATAGGATTGAGGGACGAGAGTAATCACATAAGGACCGCGATCATTAACACGGCTCGTATTCCAACTACTTAAAGGCAAACCTGCTCCAGGCCCGTTTGGCTCCTCTAACTGACTGAAGATCCTACCTTCTGAACTAAGGGGCGCGTTAAACTGGCTGGAAATGCCCAAGTAGTAGGTGCCGGAAACCGCAGGGATGATGGGGGCGTCTAAGGGGAGAGCCGATTGAAGGGTGTTAGAACTGTCATCGTTGGTGAGCAAGCCCACGCCCCTGCTATCAAATAAAAACAACTGAGTATCAACGTTCGTGCCACTCACCGTACTTGCTTGGAATGGCACTCCTTGTCTCAAATACAGTTGGTACAGGTCAACATCGTTGTCATAGTTCAAATTGCCGGCGATCGCATTAAACCGCGTTCCATCCGCTGCATCGATCGGTTGGGCTGTATCCAGCAACTGACCCGCATCGCCGATTTCAGTAACGGGATTCTCAGGAGTGCCCTGCATCACAATGTCACCTTGCTGACCATTGAACTGCAATCCAATTGGCACACTAATCGTTAGCAGAGGAGAGGCTGAGGGATTGATCGCACTAAACTCAGTTCCATCCGCAAACTGGATGCTGCTGGCTGTGCTGGCTACCAATGAACCACCAATGTTTAAGCTGGCATTGGGACCAAAGATGATCCCATTCGGGTTAAGCAAAAATAGATTGGCAGTGCCATTGGCTCGAATCACACCGTCGATATTTGAGATTGACCGACCCGTAACGCGGCTGAAAATGTTTTGCACATCCGCTGCATTGTTGAAGTAGGCAGACCCACCTGTCGGCACTGAGAACTGGCTAAAGCTGTGGAAGAGATTGCCCCCTCGTCTGGCTCCCCCATCAATCTGAAAGTTGGGATTCCCTGAAATTTGCGATCGCTCTCCTTGAGGCAATGTGTCATCAGGCACAACTTGAGCAGCGATCGGTGGAGTACACAGCAGCCCACCCATGATCAGGCTCGTTACAAACCATATTCTTCGATGCAATCGGCTCATGGTTGTATCCTCAGAACTGGTATGAAAACTACCCGCCATGACAGAAAGTTACCGCCAAGATCCCAAAACTTCTAGAGTTTTCGATCACATCTTATGCTTGAATCACAACATCGGTTGCAGTTAAGCCTAAAGCCCCATTCAGTGTGGCGAAGTAGAACCCAGAACCAGAGTCTGTTAGGGAGTATGATGATCCTCTCCTGTGGTGAGCATCATCTGCCGAAGTGCCTGTCCTTGTCAAGCGATCGCCCTGACGCCCAACTAGCTCTTTCTGCCATGAGCTAGAACGATACCCGCACTTCAGCAACAACGCGGCGATCGCTTCCAGCTTCATTAGTCTGTAAGCTAATGCTCAACTCGTCTGTCAAGTCAGTATAGCCCGCAAACTCCACAGGCTCAGCAAACAGAGTCAATGGATCAGCAAAGTCAGACGAGGTCGCAATGGGCAGAACAACGCGGCGTTCAATCCGCCAATCTTGCCCTTCGATGGGCAGTAGAGTAGCACCATCGCGAATGATAAAGGGTTGGCTATTTGATGGTTCGGTTGTGGATGAGTCAAGGGTAACCCCTGAGGAAGGTGCTTCTGTGGCGATCGCGGGTGCAGTCATGACTCCAATACCAACGAGGGCAATAGAGATAGCTGTTAAAGAAGATAATTTCATGGTGTCAAGCTCCATTGTTGTAGAGGGTGGTAGGAATGTGTGGTTCTACTACCACCTATTCCTGAGATGAGGGAAGCTATGCAACAATTCGCTTGCAATCAAAATGAACATGCTCAATAGTAGGAAGAGCGAGGTTGAGGATGGATTGTGGGAGTCGATTGTGAGAGCCTTTGGAGGGGATGCTGAGCTTCAAAGATAGTGCTTTTGTCCGCACCACTGAATTCACTATTTCTGAGTGATTTGAGAACAGCGATCGCCCTAAACAAAGTCTCTTATGCCACAGCAAGGCGATAACCAGATGCGATATTGCGACTCAAACAAAATGGGCGATCGCCCATTAGCAAAGATGAATTATGTAAGTTCATAGAAAGCACAATACTATCAAAAGGTCATAGTCGGATCAGCCCTTGAACACCATAGTAGAGGCAAGCAACGCTGCCGATGATGTAAACAAACCAGGTTAGAAAGAAACCTGTAGCACGACTGATGGATGGACCGTACTTGGTCATCAATCCATAGGCATGGGCAATTCGAGCGATCGTGAGTACCCCACCTAACAACCAGATTAACCAACTTTGCGCCTGCATCAATTCCAGCACGACCAGAAACAGCAATCCCTGCGGAACATACTCGGCAAAATTGCTATGTGCTCGGACTTTACGCTGTAGTGCCCCCGCATCTATTTTGCTTTTTTCCAGTTGTTGTTGCGTCAATCGTTCGATTGTTAATACCCAGGGACTGGGATTAGTCAGTGGATCAGTCTGCATCACAACATCGTCTTTGGATTCCCCATGCCAGACTCGTGTTTTGACTCGCTCCGATGCGGCAATGTAGGAGAGGACAAAGGCAAGCAATCCATTTAACCCCACGAAAAGGGTTGAAATCGGCACTAAATCAGTCATGATGGATGAAAAGTAGACGTCATCGTTAAGGGATGCTATTCACCTTACGGAAGTCTCCTGCTGTTGTCTTTTCAATTCTTGAGGGTGAACTTTTCATCCGTTAGGAGCGGCAAATGAGTGAGTTAGTCGAGCGTGTTTTTCCAGCAGGCGATCGCAGAATTCCCTTGGATCACACTCCTCTTAACCAGTTGCCAACCTGGGGGCACTGGCTAGAAACGCCTCATTTGACTGCTGCAATGCTCACACCAGGACAGCTAGAAGTGAATCTGTTGGCTCCGTTTGAATTTATTTCAACTCGGTTTCAGCCGGGTCATGGCATTGCCGCTTTTGACTCTGACAAGCTAATCCCCTATCACGCCATCCCAGGAGGCTATGATGTCGTTCCTCAGGGCAGCACATATCGCTCCATTGAAACGGCGGGTTGCTGCATCCTCCTGGCATACAAGCAGCCTCTTGCATCGCGGATTATGGCTGAATACACCGATGAAGCAACCGTTGAGCTAGTGCCAGGGCAAATTCAGCCCAGCACCAAAGGAACAAAACTGGCTCAAGCTCTACACGCCTTCTTTACCGATGCTCACCACTGGGGCGGTTCCTTGTATTTGGAGTCCCTTGCCACCCTGATTATGGGACACGTCATCCAGAACCGATCTACCGTCTCTAAACGGTTGAAACGAGTTCCAGATTACTTAACAGCCAAGCAGTTAAAAACCGTGCTTGAGTATATTGAGGCTCATTCAAGCAGTGATTTGAGACTTTATCAGATTGCTCATCATGTTGGCGTGAGTCCCTATTACCTGGCTCATACTTTCAAAGGTACGACGGGATTATCGCCCTACCAATATGTTTTACGCTGTCGGATAGAGCAAGCGCAACACTTACTCAGAAATAGCCAAATGTCTATCGCCGCGATCGCCTATGAAGTTGGCTTTGGTAGTCAAAGCCACATGACCACAGTATTTCGTAGAACTCTGAACATCACACCAGGGCAGTATCGCCAACAGGTTAATCAACAGACGCAGCGTAAGGGCTTGTAAATAAATAAGTTCATGCTTTTTGGGGATTTGAGTGCGAGGATGGAGAATGTAATTCCAGTGCTGACAAATCTTGCGATGAGTGAGTTTGAGTGCCGCCATTTCCTCGTCTGAAACTTTGACTTTAGTGGGATAGCGACCCTTGAGTTGGCAGGCTTTGACCGTTAACCCGGTTTGAGTTGTTGTGCCTCGAATCAGAGCCGTCATCCGATTGAGGGAACGTAACGGTTTGCCTGCCCAATTGAGCGAAATAAAACTGAACAAACGATGCTCAATCGGATTCCACCTGGAAGCACCAGATGGATAATGGCAAACCATCACCTCAATTCCATAGCGGTCTGCTAATTGCTGTTGCAGTTGACGCTTCCAGTTACGAACCCGGTAACCGTTGCTCCCCCCGGAATCACACAGGATCAACAACTTGCTTTCATCAGCAAAGCGAGGACGGTCTTTGCGTTCAAACCATCGCTCAATGGCATCGACTGCAAAAGCGGTTGTATCACCGGATGTGCCAATATAAACAAAGCCCTGATTATGCACTAGATCATAAATCCCATAGGGCACTGCTTTGGCAATGGCATCTTGAGGAAATTCATGGTCATTGACGGCTTCAGCCTGCCCAGTCCAGGTTTGCCCTGCATTTTTGAAGTTACCAATCAGTTCCTTCTTCTTGGTATCAACACTGATGACCGGATGCCCTGATTGGATAAATCGTTGCTTGACTCGACGAATGTAGCGGAACGGCGGATCTCGCTCTGGGTGTTGAGTGGTCGCCACCGATTTGCGGTTGGACTTGAGTGAATAACCCTGCTGCTTGAGCAATCGTCGAATGCTGCTATGACTCAGCAGAAACCCGATGCCCAGCAAACTAGCTTTGATGCGACGCAAACTCTGACGAATCCATTTGCCTGCTCCGCATGGGTCTCCTGCTGTTTCTGTTTCCACGGTCGCTTGTAATGCCTGTTCGACTCCAGCTAGTTTTTTTCTATCCGTTTGCGCCCACCTCCAGCCACTCGAACTCGCTCAACGGGTCGATTGGCTAACCCCCCATCAAGTTCCCGTCGTCCCCGTCGAATCGTATTGATGTCCAATCCCGTGATCTCGCTTAAGCGTTGCGTTCCCCCATGTCCTAGCCGTTTCGCTTCTAACGCTGCCATCCATCGTCGTTGCTGTTCATTCAATCGACTCATCAACAGATTCAGTTGTTCATAGTGCGACTGAGTCGGTTCCTTTCCCTCCTGGCACTCCCAACACTGGCACTGATGAATGATTTGGCTCCCCATCCAGGTACTCCGGGTCTGATAGTTAACCTCTTAAGTCTAATCCTAAAGCCATGAAGTTATTTCTTGACAAGCTCTGGTGTATCTAGTGACGAAGCCTCACTCAAAACGACCCAGTTTTGGCATAGTGACCAATGGCGATGAGATGCTGTTTGTGAAACAGATGCAACAAGAGCAACGGCTGTATGGTCTGACCTGTAATCACACATTATTCATTTTGTTGCGCGTGTCCGAAGGGATCAGCTACGCTACACGCCCTAAAGGTTGCTCGAATATTTGACATAGATAATAGCGGGGAACTGTTTCGCACTGCACCGAGTTCTTGATCTACAAGTTGTGGTAGATGAGCGAAGTCTACATTTCCTCTCCGGCATAGTGGGCAAGTTCCCTATGGGAGAGCGATACAAGCATTTCCTGACAGTCGTGCTCTCCCGTCTCAAAAAAAGTTTAGTACCCTCTTGACGTCCGTAGTATGTTGTATTATGTTTGTAGCATAACGTGAGCCATAGAGAAGCCAATCCAATGAACACTCTCTCCCTTACTAAAAACAGTTCTCCTTTGAGGCTTTTAGAGTTATTAAAAAATCATTACTCCGACACTTCTACGCTACTTCTACACCACTTCAAGACGAGTTAATAAATCAGGACAATCTATCTCTTGTTCAACACATACAAGCACTCCGCTAATTTCAGAAAATCTATTATCTGGAACGGCATTGCTTTCTCTAATTGCACAGCCTAACTAATCTCCAGGTCGCCATTGGCAAGGCAAACTGTTTGCTAAACAGTCGTGGTTTCATCGCCACTGTAGGTTCAATTCCTGCTCGCTCCGCCTTTGAGAACGTGGTGTAACTGGATGAACACATCGGTCTACGAAACCGAAGAATGAAGGTTCAATTCCTTCCGTTCTCGCCAAACAGGGAGGTTGTCCGGCACGGACGAGGAAAGCGTCTTGAAAACGCCTGCGGGTGAAATATACCGTCAAGAGTTCGATTCTCCTAGCCTCCGCCAAAATTTGAACTGTTTGGGAAGTTGGTGAAGCTGGTGCTCACGTGCCGAAGACGGCGAGAGGGCGGTTCGCTCGCGTAGCACTCCGAAGGAATCCCGTCACTTCCCACTCATTGCTCCGTCGTTCAGTAGCAGTAGCGACCCCTTGCAGGGATCTGCAAATCAGCACAGATCAACTTTATGGTGTCTAAAGTCGAAGTGGTCGAGACACTTGCCTGTGAAGCAAGGCATTAGCAGGGTTCAAGTCCCGCTAGACACCCCTTATGGGAACTGCGCCTGTAGGCAGCAATGGGGTGATAGCTCAATCAGCAGAGTGTCTGAATGTATCAACCGCTTTTCTAACTTGTGCGGAATCGCAAATTCAATCTGCACTTCGTGCCCTAACTGAAAAAGCTTACATACTCGCCTAATGGATAAGGCACTTGACTTGAGATCAGGCTACTACAGGTTCATTATGTTCCCTACCGAGGGTTTGTCCTGCTTGCTCGAATTTAGTATAGTCAACGGAAAATCCTTGAAAGCAGTCATACGACTGTCTTTGATGACAGCAATTTAACCTAGCTAGGAAAATAAACTGGCTTCAAACTGGGTGGCGGTGAACTACATCAGTTCCAGGATCGAGGAGATTACTGGACAGTGGATTGGACAACATCCGATGGTGTTCGTCATAACAGTGCGGTTGCTTCGCAGTTGCGCTCTGCGTTAATCGCCAAAGAGGATCTAACCGTTGTCAGTTCTGGTATTTGCTTAGTGGATGCGGTGCCTTCGGCTCAGCAAAGCTGTTCGCGACTTCGACCTGCAATCGTTAGTGGGTGTGATGGAACACCGGGAGTGGTAAGACTATGAGCATCTTTTTTCATGAGCAGCTTTACAGAACGCATACCGTCATGGCAAAGCTAAAAGAGTTTCCTGTAACCATCTGTGGTGCAGGAGCGTTGGGTGCAAACCTGGCTGAGAACTTAGCTCGTGCTGGCTTTGGTAAGCTCAAGGTGATCGATCGCGATCGCATCGAAGAACGCAATCTTTCCACACAGCCCTACTACCGTTCAGATGTTGGGGCATTCAAGGCTAAGATTTTGGCGAATAACTTGTATCGGGCGATCGGAACTAAGGTAGAGGCAGAAACCAAAGAACTGACTTCGATAAATGCTGCTCAACTACTCAAAGAGAGTGGGTTAATTGTGGATGTCTTCGATAACAGCGTTGCTCGTCGAGTTGTCAAAGATTATGCCACTCACACTCAGACTCCCTGCCTTCATGCTGGACTCTCTGCGGATTACGCAGAAGTAATCTGGAATGATGTGTATCGAGTTCCATCTGATATCAATGATGATGTCTGTGACTATCCACTCGCACGTAATTTGGTGATGTTAACGGTAGCTGTGGCTTGTGAAGCGATCGTTTCTTTTATTGCAACAAGAGAACAACGGCACTTCACAATTACCTTAAAGGATTTGAGTGTTCAATCTCTCAATCTGTAATATGCGATGGTGACTGGACTACTCCCCGTAGACCGTCACCATCACTTTGCGTTGTCTGGCTTTGACATCACATTCCAGGTGAAAAATCTGCTGCCATGTTCCAAGAACTAGCTTGCCCTGCTCGATGGGTACGGTCAGGGATGGTCCAAGCCAGGTTGCCTGGAGATGGGAATGCCCGTTGCCATCATGCCAGGTCTGCTCATGCCCGTAATCCCGACTGGGTGGAATTAGCTTGTTTAGCAATTCAGGTAAGTCTCGTTGAAGCCCTGGCTCAAATTCAATGGCACCAATTGCGCCCGTGCTGCCCACGTTAAACACATTCACCATTCCCATCCGAATGCCTGCTTTTTGGACAATGTGGCTGATCTGTTGAGTCAAATCATGCATATCTCCATGCCCTTTCGTTGGTAGGCTAATGTATTCCTGATGAACCATGTTATTCTCTTATCTCCACTGATATTGGTGTCGTTAAAGCTGAAGAAAAATGTCTGTATCTCCTCCAGATAAACATATTGTGGCAATGGGTGGCGGTGGTTTCTCAATGGAACCCGATAATCCTCTTCTGGATCAATACATTCTTGGGTTGGTGAATAAGGCACAGCCCAAAGTCTGCTTTCTACCAACAGCAGGTGGAGACAGCAATCGCTACATCGTCAAGTTCTACTCTGCCTTCTTGAAATTCTCCTGCCAACCCAGTCATCTTTCCCTATTTAACCCACAGACTCTCGACCTACGGAGTTTTCTCCTGGAACAGGACATCATTTACGTGGGTGGGGGGAACACCAAAAACTTAGTTGCCCTTTGGCGAGAGTGGGAGTTAGATCGCTTTTTGAAAGAAGCCTGGGAAGGAGGAACAATTCTGTGTGGTTTAAGTGCGGGTTCCTTATGCTGGTTTGAATCCGGTGTGAGTGATTATCCTGGAAATGGTGTTCTGAAGCCGCTTAACTGTCTCGGCTTTCTCCAAGGAAGCCATTGTCCTCATTACGATGGAGAAGCAAATCGCAGACCTGCCTATCATCAAATGGTGGCAGAGGGACTCCTACCAGATGGGTATGCAGCCGATGATGGTGTTGGCTTGCATTTCATCAACGGAACACTGGCAAGGATTGTGAGTTCTCGACCCCATGCAAAAGCTTATCGTGTGGAACGGCAGGATGGGGTTGTTCAAGAAACCGTGCTGGAGCCGACTTATCTCGGAGGCTGAAATGAGAGAAGCTATACCCTTTCCAGCAAACTTTCTTCCTCAATACACTGAACGACTGACGCTGAGGCGATTTATTGAAGCGGATCTCGATCGCTTCCTTGCCTATCGCCATGATCCTAGTGTTGCCCGGTTTCAGAGTTGGTCAATGCTATCAAAGGATGAGGCGATCGCTCCACCAATGTCTTCAGGGATAGCAATCCCTTCGATGATCCTGCGAATCTCACCGCTAACTTCACGGATTTTATCCCGGTCATCCACCTTCAGAAGCGATAACTGGTCCAGTAATTTGTGAATCGAAGGCGTTTCTCTAATGATTCTTTTAAAAGCAATCGTCGAAATGCAAAAGCCATCAGGTACGAGTATTCCTGCAATTCTGGAGAGTTCCCCCAGGTTCGCGCCTTTACCTCCAACAACCCCAATTTTGGTTTTATCAATGTCCTGAAAACCAAGCACATATGGACTCATCGATTGACCTCTTTTTCTTCCGAACGGTGCCAATTCTCTCGATTTAGCCGATAAACAAAGCAATCATCGTCCCCAAATTGGCGACGCTCTACACATTGGAATCCCAACCGTTCATAAAAGCGGTGAACGCGAGTATTACTGACCAGCGGATCAACGAGAACTGCCGTTACCGATGGGTCAGCAAAACAGCGGGTAAGAGCAAGCTGCATCATTTGGGTGCCATAGCCTTTGCCTAAATCTGTCTCCGCTCCAATCCAGATGTCGATCGCCCGCAGATTCTCTGCTACATCTCCCCAGTAATGGCTCTCCTCTCGTGCTGGATCGATAATTTGAATGAATCCGATTGCTCGCCCGTCGATCTCTGCAATCAATTGTTCTCGCCAATCAGGGGTGCGATCGAGTTCCTCTTCCCAGTGCCAATCATCATTTGGGTCAGAGGCGATCACATGCGGTTGTTCATCCCAGTGTCGCAGGAGGTCTAAATCAGTGGAGGTGGCAGGGCGTAAGTTCATCGCAGAGGTAATAATAACAACTCAATTTGTTAACCCGTGTTCTTGATACTTTGCGGATAGTTGCCGATAAGCGTGCGATCGCATTGCCAGTAACGTTACCATTAGCCCAATGAGTCCGGTTAATGTAAATAAAAGTGCAATGCCACGATTGGCTCCAGTGCCGAACCAGTCACCAATCAGATCCACGCCTGCTCCCGTGGTCATAAATGGGATGAAAACAAATTGGGCGATCGGACCAATCATAAATGCAGTCAGTGGTGATGCGGCTTGCTCAATGCTTTGAGCAAAGCCAAAGACCCGCCCTTGACGTTCCAATGGAATAACAGCTTGTAGGATTGTTTGTTCTGCGGCTTCAACTACTGGAATCAGACAGAGATAAATGAACATCCCAATGGCTAACGATACAACAGAGGCTTGAACCGTAAAGCCAGCGGCAATCACCCACATGACAATGTTTGCCAGGAATAGGGTTCGTAATGGGCTTTCCCCTAAACCTCGTTTGGCAACAATCAGACCACCTACAATGAATCCCAGACTTAAAAGCCCCCACAAAATTCCCCACACCTGAACTGACACCAGCGATAGACCATAGGCATCCATCAGGGACATGAAGACCCCACCCAAGAAATTGTTGAAGCAATTAAAGAAAATTAGTCCAAATAATCCAGGGACGAGCGCGATCGCCCGAATCGTCCCGCGAATATCGATGTGTTGGGTGTGATGTTCTGAATGAATAATCGTTTGTTCGGGAATGGGGAGAGTTACCAGATGCAGGATGACAGCAACCGTCAAAACAATCGCAGAAATGAGCACCCAATAGATACCCAGAAACCCGATCGCCAATCCGCTGAAGATAGAAGCGATAAGAAACGATACACCATTCGCAGTGCCCACTAAACCATTGGCTTTATCCCGCTCTGCTTCAGGAATCAAGAGAGTGACGAGGGTTGGTAGAGCGATGATGCGGATGTTACCTGCGATCGCCCCCATCAGAGTTAGCACAATAAAAATCCACAGTGGAATGCTGGATACATCGGTAAAAACAGAGGGTGATGTAGAACTAAAAATGATTTGAGCAAGTATGTAAAAGATAAGAGAACAGATGCTAGACAGTAGCATCGAAGTTTTCTTACGGTAGCGATCGACTAACGAGCCGAGAAAAAAACCAGAGATGGCAACCGTCCCAATATACACACCCGCCATTACTGAAGTCGCCAGCACGGATTGAGTTTGCAGAAAAACCCAAAAGGTGACTGCAAACCAGACAAAGGTGTTGGTCAGTGCAGCCACCAGTGAGTTAGCTAAGATGGCATAGAATGTTTTTGTCATTGGGTAGGCTTGGTTCGCTGATGGTCTGGCAACTGAATGATCGCTTCTTAGGAATGAGAATTCAATAAGCTCGACATTTGGTAGAGGTGGGTTGCGCTATCAAACTCATCGTGGGACACAGATTGATCCGCTAAACCCACCTGTACAGTTTGCGGTTTTTTTAGCCTTAGCCACATTCGATGGGACAGAGACGAGTCAGGAAGCTTCCCCAGCATTCGGATTCGAGCCATTGCCTCCTTGAAGCTTTCTGACCAAAGCTATATTAAATCTACGATCCTTAGCAAGAGTAGCAATGGATAAGCAGCAATAGGTTGCCCATCCTTCTACACCCTTTAAGTAAGCAAACGCCGCTCTAGAAAATAATTTGCTCTTGTTTTTTGGTGTATGCCTCTCACGATTGCCTGGTGATGCTGTATTTGTAATTCTTGCTTCAGGGGTTGTGTTGTGTCAGGGATCTCAGGATCAGGTTTCTGATTTTGTGATTGAGTCAGAATAGAGAGGTAGAAAATCATGATTCCTCTATCTGAGAGAGCTTTTTCAGAGTAGCGATCGCCTCTGCTTTTCACTTCACCCGATCAGGTGAGACTAATGTACTGAGAGCTTTGAGCAAACCACAACCCTGATGAAAATCATCGCCAGAATTTTGATTACAACAATTTCGATGATGAATGCCTCGATTTAACTGTCGAAACTACTTACTGAGATGACTGTGACTGAAGCCGTACAGTATGGCAATGTCTAAAATGGGGCGATCGCTACCTTTCTGACAAAAGCCTGTATAAGTTTTACCCATCAAGGATGGGTAGGAATCGAGCAGGATGGGGAGCCAGCGATAGGTAAACCGTGTACTCATGCTCAAAATGTCAAGTTGTCTCCCCAGAAGGACATCGAAACTGGTTCGCGAGAATGTTCTCCCAGTCCTAATTTTGACTTAACAAAACAGGCAAGAATTTTGCGTCAATCTGCTGGTTTACAGAGAGTTTTATAATGCAAAACTCACTCATCTTGTTTTGCGTGTATTAAATCTCACGGGTTTTCCGATAAACATTCTGAAAATTGAGCGCAAAATTTTGACAGTAACACAAGAATTAGACAGCACGAGGATAAATAACTCATTAATCTAAAAGTTCTGCCAACACATCAATGTATGAATACTCATCTTTAAGGAAATGATTCACAAAAATCTACGATTTCTTGAACGAAAGCTGAGAAGACAATATCATTTGTCAAGTCTCTAACTTGAATAGAGGAGAGAATGAAGAGAGAATTGAGAGCGATCGCTCTGATACTGAGATCAACTTGATCTCTCATTTGGAACGTTCTATTTACCCCTGTATCAAATGAGCTACGTATCTGACAAGAACGCATAACTTTAATCAAGCAATCATCAGTTCTTTCAGGAGCTTACTATGCCTGATTTAGATAAGTATTCAAAAACCATCCCAGATCCTCGTTCAAAAGCAACCTAAGCGATTTGGGGTTTTGCCACAAGAATGTTTGTTCTTTGTGTGCCCCTTGTTGCCATCACCCGAAGTGCTGTCGTTATCCCCGCTACAGTGGCGTTAGGATCTGGCATTGGAACGATCGCCGTTTGGAAGTTCGATTCTTATTCCAAGTGAAGGCTGACAGACGAACAGACAATACGATTGCTGGAATTGCAAATTTGGAAGCGATCGCCAGTCATGGCGAACTCGATGTGCAGTATCTGTCTAAACAACTAGAGTTAAAAGATCATCAAACTGAGTAGACAACCCGATTTGAGGCAGTGAAATTATGATTGATCATACTGGTATCAACGTTAGCAACTTTGAGAGAAGCAAAGAGTTTTACACTCAATCTTTAGCCCCTCTTGGCTATCAGTTGCTGCATGAATTTGCTGCCGCTGGGACTAGCTCTGTTTCTGGTGGCGGTTTTGGAATAGATGGACAGCCAGATTTTTGGATCTTGCAGGGAGATGTCAACACCCCTAGGATTCACATCGCCTTCCGCGCTGAAACTCCTGAGGTGGTTCAGGCATTTTATCAAGCCGCATTAAAAGCAGGAGGGCAAGACAATGGTGCTCCAGGTCTACGAACTCACTATCACCCTAATTATTATGCTGCCTTTGTTTTAGATCCGGATGGTCATAACGTTGAGGCAGTGTGTCACACCCCTGTTTGATCAGAGATCTGGTGATGAGCCTTTCCTGCTTTACCTCCTTAGTACTGCTATTCACAGATAGGGTTCGGAAATAAAACAAGGGGGTGTGGGGACTGCGCCCCCGGCCAGGGGTTCCACCCCTGCACCCCAAATTCCCACCCCTGTTTACGACGAGTTGTACTTAGACTGAGTTATTCAACGTATAAAGAGCAAACCAATTCGCAACAATGGGATTTGCCTTTTTTCAGAATCCTTTGACTCCCCAGATGACATTCCAATTTTATTGATTATGGGAGCGATGTCTTCTGGCATTTGGTGGCCCGAAACGTTCCGCCATCAGTTAGCGGCCGTGAGACGATATGTGATTCGTTACGATCACCGAGATACCGGACGCTCAAGCAGCTACGAGCCGGGACAGATCAACTCTTCTGTTGAAGATCTGGCGGATGATGCGTTCTGTATTCTGGATGGTTATGGGATTCGGAGTGCCCATGTAGTTGGGATGTCGCTGGGGGGATATTTAGCTCAACTCATGGCACTCAAATATCCTCAACGGGGCAAAAGTCTGACCTCGATCGCTTCAGAACGGTTGGCTGAAGAAGATCCTACCCTGCCTGAGATTGATCCATCTGTTCTCAATTATCATGCAAAAAGCCAGTGAACTGGATTTGGACAAACCGTGAAGCCGTGATTGAATATCAGGTTGGGGCATGGCGATTGCTGTCTGGTTCAGCCCATGCCTTTGATGAACTGAACAGCTTAGCCAACGTTATAGTTCCAATATTGGAACTATCTAGACAAACTCCTTTCAGTATCATTGAAAACAGTAATCTTCCACAGCCTGCTTGTGTTCTATTTGTATTAAGTTGCGTGGGAGGATAACTGTGAAAGTAGTTCCAATTCTCTCTTGACTTTCAAAATAAATTTGCCCTTTTTGCAAGTCTACACATCGTTTGACAATCGCTAGTCCCAAGCCTGTTCCTTGAATTCCAGACACATTTGCAGCCCTGTGAAATGCTTCAAACAATTTCGGTTGGTCTTTCTGGGGGATGCCAATTCCCTGGTCTTGAATACAGAATTTAGCCTGATCACCCTGGCAAGTCAACGTGAACCGAATAACGCTTCCTTTTGGGGAGTACTTGATGGCATTGGACAATAAGTTGTCAAGAGTGTGCTTTAGCAAAGAAGCATCTGTTCTGGCTTCACTGGAATTACCTTCGCTCACGAAAATGATCTGATGAGATTTTCCTTGAGTGATCTGAAAGTTCTCTACAATTTCACAGCAAAATTCTTTGAGTTCAAGTCGAGTATATTCAACTTCAACCCGTCCCGATTCGGTACGACCGAGTAAAAGAATTTCATCAAGCAAGTGAAGTGTTTGATCAATTGCCCGATGAATACGCTCAAAACATCGTGCTTTTTGCTCTGCTGGTAGATCGCAACCTTCTAAAAAATTAACCCCAAAGCTAATTGCTGAGATGGGGTTACGAAACTCGTGAGAGACCATTGCAATAAAGCTATTTTTCATCTGGTTGAGTTCTCGCTCTTTTTCAAGAGAGCGGCGAATTTCTGCCTCTGCTCGTTTGAGTTTGCTAATGTCTCGCCCTTCTGCTATGAGCAAAGTAATGTTGCCATCCTTATTCCTCACAGGCTTGACAGATACATCAAACCACCATGATGTCCCTCTAGGAGAGAGAGCTTGAAGTTCTGAGCGCACAGTTTCACCTTGAGAGGCTCTTAGCACCGCTTCTTGCAACCAAGACTGAGATTTTTCATTTGATTGCCAACAGGGTGACTCCCAAATAAGATGGTTGAGAACAAGTTCGTGTTGAAAATTACTGATTTCTGTAGCGACCTGATTAATATCTAAAACAACACCATCGGGGCTGAGTAATCCCATGAACTGAAAGGTTTGGTTAAACACTTCACGAAAACGGTGCTCACTCTCTTGAAGCCTTTTCAGGATCTGAGACCGCTCAATCGCATAGCTCACTGACTTCAATAATAGTTCTGTGGAGACTTGCCCTTTAACTAGATAATCTTGGGCACCGTGAGCAACCGCTTGTCGAGCAAACAACTCATCTTTTAATCCTGTTAGCACAATAATTGGGAGGTGAGGAAAGGCTGTTTGAATCTGAATGACGGTTTCAAGTCCTTGAGAATCAGGGAGTGAAAGGTCAAGGAGAATGACATCAAATTCAGTTTTATGCAAATGTTCTAATGCAGGTTTCAAGCGTTTGACATGAGTGATTTGCCAAGATTTTGCATCACTGTTTTGCAGCAATTTCATCAATAAAGCAACATCTGCGGGATTATCTTCCACCAAGAGGGCAGAAATCACATCAGCACTCATAAATTGCTACCCGATTCCAAGTAAATTCAAGTCGAGAAGGAAAATGATTTAATTGCCATCTACTTCAAAGAGTATATTTTTTCTAAAGGAAATTAAATAATCACGGATCTTTTGTTATCTTTCCCAAATTTAGGGTAATTAACACAAAAGTTAAGAAATCATTAAGTTTACTCAGGGGGAAGTTCGACTAACGCAAACCAGAAATGCTCGATTGATTGAACGACTTCGACGAACTGTTCTAAGTTAACTGGTTTAACGAGGTAGCAGTTGGCATGAAGTTGATAGCTTCTCAGAATATCGGCTTCGTCGGAGGAGGTTGTCAGAATGACGACGGGAATTGTCATCAAGTTCTTATCTTCTTTGATTTCAGCCAGTAGCTCCCGACCATTTTTTTTTGGCAAGTTCAAATCCAGCAGAATCATGTCAGGGCGAGGAGCCTCAACATAATTTCCTCGCTGGTAAAGAAAGTCGCTGGCTTCAACCCCATCTCGAACTAGATGGATCTCGTTTAAAAACTTGCTGCCTTTTAACGTTCTCTGGATGAGAACAGCGTCGCTTTTGGAGTCTTCAACAAGCAGGATTCTGAGTAATCGGGCGTGGGTTGTCATCGTGTGTCTTTATAGAGAGGGGAATTGTGAAGAAGAAGGTTGCTCCCTGCCCCAGTTGAGACTCAACCCAAATTCGTCCTTGGTGCCGTTCGATAATTTTCTGACAGATGGCTAATCCTAAACCCGTGCCAGAATATTCATCACTGGTATGCAGGCGTTGAAAGATACCAAAGATACGCTCAGCATACTGAGGTTCAATCCCAATGCCATTATCTTGAAGAGAGAATAGCCATTCTTCAGATCCCATTGTCAAGCGCGAAGAACCAGGATGGCTCAAATCATTTGTTTTCTCGACTGTATGGCTTTTGGCTGAAATGTGAATCCGTGGATCTGTTTTACTCCGGTACTTCAAGGAATTACTGATCAAGTTTTGCAGGAGATTTTTCATTTGATTTGGATCTGCGGTGATGGTTGGCAGGGGGTCTGCGGTAATAATCGCCTGGTTTTCGGCGATCGCCACCTGTAAATCTTTTTTGACTCGTTCCAATAGGACATTGCAATCGGTGGGTTGGAGTTGCAGTTCATAACGACCGACCCTGGAATAGGTCAGCAGGTCTCGAATTAACTGCTGCATCCGGGTTGCACCATCCACAATAAATTCGATGTACATATCGGCATCGCCATCGAGTTGTGCTTTGTACTCCTGCGCCAGGAGTTGGGTAAAACTCGTAATGGCTCTCAACGGTTCTTGTAAATCGTGAGAGGCGATATAGGCGAACTGTTCTAGCTCCTGATTAGAACGCTGCAACTCTTCGGCTAGCTTGCGGGTAGACCTTTCGGCTTGTCTAAGTTGGGTAATGTCGCGTGCGATTGTGATCACAGAAGTAATCGAATTATCAGCCTCCCGTTCTGGAACGACATAGACCTGGTAACTTCTCGGTTCATCCAGGTTTATCACTTCGAATTCATCGATTCGCATTTCGCCTGTAACAAACACCTCTTCAAGAGAAGCCTCCCAAAATTGAGTAATGGCTTCAGGATAGTCTAATTCAGACGGTTGCTTACCCAGGTAAAACTGTAGGGTGATGCCAGCAGCTTGGGTGCCAGCTGGGTTGACATAAAGATAACGATATTGGCGATCGTGGCGGGTAATCACATCCGGCGTATTTTCCACCAGTGTCCTAAACTCCCGTTCCCGTTGAGCTAGCAAAATATTTGCTTCTTGTAGTTCTCTTGTGCGTTCCTGTACCTGCCGTTCTAACTCATCTCGCGCGGTTCTCAAGACTTGTTCTGCTTGTTTTTGCAGAGTAATGTCTTGAGACATGAGCATACCCAATCTCACGAATCCCTGGTCATCGAAAACAGGCAAACAGTGAACAAAATAGATGCGATCGCCAAAGGGAATTTCCAGCGTCTCCGAATTACCTGAAAGTGCTCCTCTGTAAAGAGGTTCGAGTAATTCACAGGTTTGAGTATCCAACACTTCCCAAATCGTCTTTCCTTCAAGGGATACCCGATCCAAGCCAGCTTGGGTCAGCCCTTGACCTTCTGCCAGTACATAGCGCAGATCGTTATCGAAGAGAAACACAGCCCCATTTGGAAAATTTTGAACTAATGTGCGATATCGTTCCTGACTCTCTCGTAAAGCAGCTTCTGCTTGTTTACGTTCTGTGATATCTACAACGATTCCTGCCATTCTAGCGGGCTGGTTCAACTCGTCGTAAAACATTTGCCCAATCCCAATCACCCATCGGGATGTTCCATCAGGTAGCAGAATTCGGTACTCTATATTCGTGTTTTTGCCTTGGGCGATCGCTTCCGTTGTTTCTCGCTCAACCCATTCTCGATCGTCTGGGTGCAATCGGCTAAACCCATTCTCGGAAGAGGGTTCAACACTTCCAGGCTCAAGACCAAATACACGGTAATATTCATCTGACCAGTACAAGCGATTGGTTGGCAGTTCCCAAGTCCAGGCTCCAGCTTTCGCAGCTTGCAGGGCTAACGTCAACTGTTGTTCGCGATCGCGTAATGCCTGTTCTGCTCGTTTGCGATCGGTGATGTTTAAAAAGGCTCCCACACTGCCTCTTAACTGTCCGGATGCATTCAGCAATGGAGCGGCATATTCTAGCAGCGTGACGGTTGTGCCATCCTGCCAAACCACATCAACTTCTAAATCTCGAATTTCAACCCCATGAGCCGCCGCGTATTGGAGCGGTAATTCTTCCGGTGGCATTTCTCGACCATTTTGGTAGACCCTGAAGGTTGTTGGACGCTCCTCTTCTGATGCACTCAAAGACGCATTGGCCCTAGGCGGAATACCGAGTGCATCGGCAAAGGCGGGATTCACTCGAATATGCTGACATTCTGGATCTTCAGCAATACCAATTCCAATCGGAATCACATCTAACAACGTCTGCAATTCGGTCACTTTTTGCTGGAGTTCTTGATTTAATTGCAGAATGGCTGTCTCTGATTGTTTACGCTGGGTAATATCTTCAGCAAAGATGATAATTCCACCAATTTCATCGGTTGCGGTATACCAGGGACGGGTTTCCCAGCGGGTCCATTGTTGCCAGCCATCTGTCCGCACAAACAAATCTTCATCACATTTCTCGATCGCCCCTGCTAAACAGCGTTGATGAATTTGTCGCCATCGTTCTGGCAGCTCAGGAAAGAGTTCGTAGTGCGATCGCCCAATCGTAGATTCCAACGAACCCTGATAGTAGTCATCAGCCCAACGCTGGCTTCCTATCAAAAAGCGCATCTCTCGATCGAACATGGCAATGCCAGCCGGAGCGTTTTGGATAAATAGGCGAAGAATGGCTTCCCTTTCCTGAAGAGCTTCTTCAGCACGTTTGCGTTCAGCTTCAATGCGCTTGCGATCGCTAATATCTCGACAAGCACAAAAGCGTAAGATCTCTCCCTCCCACTCCACAACGTTGTAGCTAATTTCCACATCATAGGTTGAGCCATTTTTGCGGCGGTGCTGCGTTTCAAATACTCCCATTTTGCGGCTTAAGCAGTCCTGCATGACTTGCTGAAGTTCCTCATCATTGAATTGAGCGTCCCAGTCAGAGACGCTGAGGTTTGCAATTTCTTCTGGGGTGTGCCCTATCATTTCAGCAAAACGGGGATTGGCATTCACGACTCTGCCTTGCCCATCTAAAATGACAATGCCATCAAAAGAGGTATTGAAGAGGGTCTGAATCCGCAAAAGTTCCTTCGCTAAAGTTTGTTCTGTTTGTTTGCGATCGCTAATATCAGTGGAAGTGCCATACCAGCGCAACACTTGTCCCTGTTCATCTAACACAGGTACGGATCGCATGAGAAACCAGCGGTATACCCCATCGGATGCTCGCTTCAGTCGGGCTTCAATCTCAAAGGGTTGTTGCGTTGCCTGTGCGTTCATCCATTGTTCAGACATGGATTGTGCCTCTTCAGGATGAAGAAACTCTGCCACTTTCTGAGTGTCGCGGCTTTGTTCGACTGTCAACCCCGAATACTCAAGCCATCGGCGATTTACATACTCCGTCTCGCCCTGAGCATTGCTGATCCAGACGAATTGCGGCATTGAGTCACTGAGTTGTTGCAATTGTTGCTCTTTTTCTCTCAGGGCAATTTCAGCTTGTTTGCGATCGGTAATATCTTCAAAAGTGCTAACCGTTGAAACAATTTGTCCATCCCGATTCAGGATTGGAGCAGCACTAACAGAAAATAAAGTTGTTGTGCCGTCTCCTCGCCGATAGTGCATTTCCTCAGCTTTGACAACTTCTCCAGACAAAAGAGAACGAGCGATCGGGTACTCGTCTGGTTGATAAGATTGTCCATCCGCATGGATCGCGCCATATTGGATATACCCCTGAGACGTGTCTGAATTCAATAGAGGCTGCCGTAACAAACGTATAGCTTCTTCATTGTGAAAGAGGAGTTTACCAGAAGGGGCTTCCGCGATCGCCACTCCTACGGGCATTTGTTGAAGTATCTGTTCCAACTGATGCCGTTCTGCTTCTAACTGTTGTAGCAGTACCTCCATCTCGTTGTGAGCTGCTTGCTCCTGCTGCAAAAGCTGCATCCGCTCTACTGCAATTCGATTGCTCTCCTGTAGACTGGCAGTTAAAAAATTGATAACGAGTCCTACAACTGCAACAAGAAGGAGCCAGAAAAAGTCTTCAAATCTTAGGATATAGATTTGGTGAGTGGGCGTAATGAAGTAATAGTTGAGAGCTAATACAGAGAGAACCGTTGTAACGATGCCTGGTCGCCGTCCACCATACCAAGTGCTAATAACAATTGCAATGTAGAAGAAGACTCCGGTCGTTCGAGAGAGAATGTCCTCTAACCAAAAGCTAAGGAGGGTAGCGATTACCGTCAAGCCGATCGCTACACTATAAGTCAAAAGCTGCCGCCCCATACTCATTGCTGTTTTCCCTTTTGATCAATTCACGCTCAATTCATTAACTACCTCTAAAATGGTAATAACCCGCGTCTCGGATTCGCTCGACTTCGATAAATACTGCTGATAGCCTGATGCCAGGGCTGTTTGTCGATTGATTTCACTGACATAAAGGGCATTTCGTTCAACCGTTGTTGAGGCATCCTGAGTTTTTTAGCCGAAAATAAACAAATTTGAAGCAATTTTGCCCATTCCGAAATCGGAGTGGGGGAAGCCTTCAGTTCATGAGACAGGGTTATCCGAAATTCATCCTTAATCCAATTCACTATCTCAGCTTCCGCAGAAACCACCGATAAAGTTTGCACAAATTGAGGCGATCAATCCAGACGTAAAAAGGGGTCTGCCATGAGATTTTTATTAACGAATAATCGGTATCACTCACATTGCTTTAAGCAGCAATCTCAAAAATCGATTCAATAAGTTTTGTTTGAGAAACTTTGTCCCCTTCTCGAACTCCTTTCATCTGTCCTTTTCTGATCATATTCATTGCTTCAATGCCCCTCAAGATTTCCCTCACACTATGAAGTGATTTGGATCCTGTCGTTAATTCTACAACGTGCTTAATGTTTCGATGGTCTGGTTCGATGTTGATGTGGGTTTTTACTCGTCACGAATTATTTGTGAGCTTCAAATGAGAGTGAATGCGTTTGTCCAAATCTAAAATTTATCTTAAAATCCAACGATTGATTATTGAATGCTCCACCCCCATGCCAGGTTCCTGCATCATCTCCTCCAAATCTCGTAGCAGAGAGAGTAACGGAAATACTAATGCACATTCAGCAGGATGATCTTGTGCAAGCAATGCTATCGCTTGAATAGAGTAGGAGTAGAGATCCGAGGGAAATTGATAGAGTGAGGCTTGTCCACCTTACCATTGCCTTTTATGCACACAATCGCAGGTCTTACAACAATACTTTGGTATCCTCAAGTGATTATAGAAACTTCATCAGGAACAGGACATGAGCTTACCTCTTTTTCAAGCAGGTAAGTGTAATGTAAAAATAGTTCCTTTAGGCTGATTGTTTTCTACAGTGATTTTCCCTCCATGTGCCTCGACCGCCATTTTGACAAATGCTAACCCCAATCCCGTTTGCTCTACACCTTTAATCTGTGTACCAATTTCATACTTATTAAAAATGATGTTTTTGGTTGCCTCATTGATTCCATATCCTTCGTCAGTTATCTGGATAGTTACACCATCAGATCCGGAATAATCAGCTTGTAGAATAATTTTGCCATTGGGAGAGGAGAATTTAATTGCATTGGATACTAGATTATCCAGCATTCGTCGAAATATATTTGCATCTATATTAATACTGCTCCCAGGCTCAGGAAAATTTCCTATCAAAGTTAAACGCTTTTGTTCTGCGAGCGTCTCAAAACTATTCAACACAGAGGAGCAGAGCGCACAAAGGTCAACCTCTGTAAAATTTAGTGAAAGCTTACCAGATTCAATCTTTGCCATCAAAAGTAAACTATCAATTTGTAGCTGTAGTTGATGCGCAGAAATATCAATGATATTAATTTTATCTTGGCATTTCTCTGGTAGAAGTTGGGATAGTCGTAGGAGATCAATCGCCAAGAGAATGCTGGATAAAGGGTTCCTCAAATCATGAACCACAATGCTTACCATGTCTTCCCTTAACTGTAATAATTTCTGTAAATCATCATGCTGTTGCTTAATCCTCAACATGGATCGGACTCTGGCACGTAACTCAGCACTATGAACTGGTTTACTCAAAAAATCTGTTGCGCCTGCGTCTAAACATTTAATTGAATCTTCTTTTGAATTGAGAGCGGTTACCATAACAATCGGAATATGCTTCCAGATCTGATGTGATTTGATCTGACGGCAGGCTTCGATTCCATCCATTTCTGGCATCATCACATCTAGCAGAATGAGGTCTGGCTGATGAGTTTCTAAAAAAGATAACGCTTGAATACCATTTGCTGCATAGTGAAGCTGATAATTCTCAGTTAGCAACATGGTTTCTAACACGTCAAAATTTTCAAGTTCGTCATCGACAATTAGAATGGATGAAATTGCACTCATAAAAATTTCCTTATTTTTGAAGTAACTCTGAAATTCTGCTGGCTAGATATCTTAGGCGAACTGGTTTTGTCAAATAATCATTTGCCCCTACTGCTATGCATCGTTCGCGATCGCCTGGCATTGCTAAGGCGGTTAAAGCAATGATAGGGGTGTTGTTAAGGTCAGAATGGCTCCGAATCTGACGAATAGCTTCTAAACCATCTAACTTTGGTATTTGAATATCCATCAAAATCAGATTTGGTTTTTCAGAAACCGACAAAGAGACTGCTTCTAACCCATCAGTTGCAACTACGATCTGATATCCACAACTCATTAAATAATTGGAAAAAGTTTCAATATTGGCTTGGTTATCTTCCGCCAATAGAACTAAAGATTTTGCTTTAAAATCTCTCTTATTTGAGGAGGAAGATTGGAGAAAAGGTTCGATAGTTGCAATTTTTAACGGAGCTTGATGAGTTGCTTCAGCGGATGGTTGATAGGGCAGGATTATCGTAAATTTGCTACCCTGATCGACCGTACTTTCTACTTTCACTCGACCATGATGTAACTCAACGATGCGTTTTACGAGTGCTAAGCCTAAACCTGTACCATTATATTGACGGTTAAAGTTACTATCGATCTGTACAAAGGATTGAAAGAGTTTCGGAAGATCCGCTGATGCAATTCCAATGCCTGTATCTGTCACAGAAAAGCAGAGAAAGTGTTGAGGATGAGAAGTGGAAGTATCACTTTGGCTCCACACATCTAATGTGACTCTTCCTTCCTCTGGTGTAAATTTGATTGCATTGCTAAGTAGATTAATAAGAACCTGCTTGATACGGCGATCGTCTACATGGATGTAATTCAGATCAGGAGCAATTGTGTAGCTAATTTGAATTCTTTTGCTATGTGCCAGTTGTTTGACTAAGTTGACAGTAGCATTGCACAGGCTTTGCACCGAATGAGACTCAATATTCAGTTCTAATTTGCCTGCTTCGATCTTTGCTAAGTCAAGAATGTCATTAATCAGATCGAGTAAATGTCTACCACTCTCCTCAACAGTAGAAATTGCTTTTCGTTGCTGAGTATTTAATTCTCCTAAAACAGGTTCTTGCAACATTTCTGACATCCCTAAAATTGCATTCAGCGGAGTTCTTAACTCATGACTCACATTGGCTAAAAATTCGTCCTTTAGCCGTGTTGCACGTGCTAGTTCTAAATTAGTAATGTAAAGTTTTTCGTTGGTTTTTTGTAAATTATCTTCTGCCCGTTGCCTCTCCTCTAGCTCAATATGCAATTGCTGGTAAAGATCAGCTTGTCGAATAGCGATCGCAAGTTGACCTGCTAACTGTTGCATGAGGGCAATCTCCCAACCCTCCCAGTGGCGAGGGTGAGAACATTCATGGGCGATCAGTAATCCCCAAACTCGTTTATCCTCTTGCTGCACGATGGGGATGACTAATTTAGCGCGAATTTGGAGATTGACCATAAATTCACGGGCACAGTCTGCAAGGTTTGCTTGATTACAATCTTCAATCCGATAAATTGCGCCTTGAAGATAACGTTCAAAGCAGTCACTGGGTAAGACTTCAGCAGAAAATGACAGATTTAACAGTGGTTGCCAGGGAGCTATGGTCGATTCTGCAACTACTTGACCAGAGCCATCCTCATTTAGACGATAAACAAGAATCCGATCGGCTTGAATCGTTTGGCGGACTTCTTCTACTGTAACGTTTAGAATTGTATTGAGATCAAGTGAATCACGAATTCGCTTTAAGATTGAGACGAGTAACTGTTCTTTTTCTAATTGTTGCTGAAGTAACAATTCAATTTGCTTGCGGTCGTCAATATCTGTTAATCGAACTAGCCGAATTGGCTCACCCGCAACTAAAACGGTTGTGCCTGCAATATTCGCCCAAAATGTTCTGCCTTTCCTGGTAATATATTCAATTTCTCGACTCCAAAATCCAGTTTCCGTTACCTCAGCAATAATGATGGCAAGTTCTTCGTCACTAAAAGGCTGTCGTTGTAACGTGTTACCGTTAATGTTTAGCAAATCTTTTTTGCTGTTCATTTCAAACATTTCTACAGCACGTTCATTACAATCAAAAATGAGTTCAGTTATTGGATCAACAAGAAAAAGAGCATCTGCTGATTTATTAAAAATAGCATCTCGCAGTTCACGACTTCGCTTAAGTTCAATCTCAACTTGTTTGCGATCGCTAATATCTAATGCTGTCCCAAACAATTTCACGACTCGCCCATGAGCATCTTGAATTACTTCTCCTCGGCCTTCGTGATAGCGAATTGAACCGTCTGGGAGGATGGCACGATAATCGACGCAGTAAGAAGTGCCATGAGCAATTGCTTGATTAACACAGTCAATTAAAGTTTGCCGATCGCTTGGGTGAATCTTGAGCAAATAATCTGAATAAATAGGAACAGGCTGAGAGGGATCTAGCCCAAACATGCGATAAAGTTCTTCTGACCATCGAATTGTTTGAGTATTGACATCAAACTCCCAATTGCCAATATGAGCAACTCGCTGAGCTTCTAATAACGCTGCTTCACTTTCACGAGTTCGGGCTTCTGCTTGTTTGCGATCGGTAATGTCAAAGTTAATGCCAACCATCCGCAAAGGTTCACCAAATTCATTACGCTGGATGAAGGCATAAGCTTGAATAAAATGAATTGAACCATCGGGATGAATCACCCGAAATTCAGAATTATATTCTCTTTTGCCTTGACGGGCTTGCAAAGAAATGGTTTCAGCGTCAACCCGATCTTCTGGGTGAATGGCATGAAGCCAAGCTTCATAAGCATTAGCAAAATCTGACCGCTGTAGACCGTAAAGTTCATACATTCGATCATCCCAAAACACTTGATTGTTAACAATGTCCCAATCCCAAATTCCAACACCTGCTGACTTAACGGCTAAACTCAATCGATTAGAAAGATCTCGTAGTTGCTCTTCAATTTTTTTGCGTTCGGTGATGTCTCGTGCAATACCCGCAATAGCTAGAACTCCTCCAGTATGAGGATGCTTGATGGGAAATGCACTGTGAGCAACTGGAACCGATGCTTGGGTTTGAAAATGGCGTAATCTTATTTCGCCTTGCCAAGAGTCTCCGTTTGCTAAGGTTTGCAACACTGTTCGTTGAAATTCTTCCCAGTCTTCTGAGAAGTGAAAGTCAGGTATCACAAAATTGGTAATATCAGTGGATTCATCTAGCCCAACCATCTGTCGCCCTGCTGGATTTAGATAAGTGACGTGTCCTGATGGAGTTGCTAGGGCAATAAAATCTGTGCTGTTTTCAACTAGAGAAACGAGTTTTTGCCGTTCTGCGATCGCTTGTTGTAGCTGATAATTCATCTGCTGTAACTCAGAAGTTCGCTCCTCTACTCTGATTTCTAACTCCTGGTTCAATTGATGCAAAGCATCGATCGCTTCTTGTCGTTGTAGCTCTGCCTGTTTACGCCGGGTAATATCTTCGATGACTCCAATAAAATGCTTGGGGTCTCCTCCAACATTCCGCATCAGCGATACAGTTAAATTGACCCAAATGATAGATCCATCTCTATGGAAATAACGCTTTTCTAAAGTATAGGTTTTCAACTCCCCTGCTAATAACTGATGAACGTATTTCAGATCTTGATCCAAATCATTTGGATGAGTAATTTCTCGAAAGGTGCAAGCTAATAGTTCTTCAGGAAGATATCCAACAATGTCACAAAAACGTTGATTAACTCGTAAAAACTGTCCTCCCAGGCTGGAATAGCACATTCCAACGGCTGCTTGTTCAAAAATACTACGGAATCGGCTCTCACTTTCTTCTAGTAACTGCTCAGATTGTTTGCGATTGGTAATATCTTCAATTACGCCAATGAGATAGGGTGCATCACTATCGGTATTTTGGGTTAGAGAAACAGTTAAATTCAACCAAATAATTGTTCGGTCTTTGCGAATATATCGCTTTTCTAGTGAATACGTTGTTAGATGACCTCTGAGAAGCTGATGAAGTTGCTGTAAGTTCTCAGGTAGATCATCTGGATAAGTAATCTCTTGAAAGGTAAGCGACTGTAATTCTTGAGAAGAATAACCAAGAATATCACAAAATGTCTGGTTAAACTGAAGTAAATGCCCATCAGGGGAAGCATGGCAAATACCAACAGCTGCTTGTTCAAACGTGATGCGAAATCGTTCTTCGCTTTGATAAAGAGAACGTTCTACTTGCTTACATTCAATCGCCAAAGCTGCAAGGTGAACGGCAAGATTGACCAGTTCCCAATCATCTGCATTCGGAACATACGGCGATTGGTGATAAAACGCAAAAGTACCTAGTACGTCTCCCGATCGCGAGAAGATTGGCGTAGACCAGCAGGCATGCAAGTTATGCTGCAATGCTAAATCGCGCGCACCATCCCATAGAGGATCAGTGGCAATATCTGTGACGACAACTGGTTCTCTCCGGTAAGCAGCCGTTCCACATGAGCCAGCTTGTGAACCGATTTCAATACCACTCATCAAAACCTGGCTAAAACTATCTGGTAGATTGGGAGCAGCACCATACCATAAGCGGTTTCCTCTTAGAAGTAAGACAGAACCCAGCAGTCCATTTGCTTGTTCTTCAATGGTAGTGACTAACAAATTGAGAATTTGAGATAGTGGCGCATCTGAAGCCATCAGTTCTAGAATTTGCCGTTGATGGTTTAGCAGCAATTGCTGACGCTTTTGTTTCTCCTCAGCTTTCTGAGAATTACTGATACCAAAACTTAAATAAGACTGAATTCTTTCAATTTCATCTTGCTGAGCATCAACATGAATATCATCGGCAGTTGTATGATGAATACTATCTTGCGCAAAAGGTTTATAATCTGTTATTGAATCAAATTGCTTGTTGCTCCAGGCGAATTGCAATGCCTTTTGAAGTGTTATAGGCAGTAGCTTCAAATAGTTACGATTAGCATCTTGAATGAGATAGTGCGTCGTTCCCTGCTGTAAAAATGTTAAGAGGGTGTCCTCCCTGCCTAATTGTGATAAAGCAATAGCAGGAATAAAATTTGCCTCTAGCTTTGATAAAAACTTTAAAAAAACTTCATCAACATTATCTATATTAAAGATAATGACATTGAAAGTTAAAACAATATCGTCTATTGTAAGATTGGTTGTTGAACTGATAAGTTCACAACGACAATTTTGTAATTGCTGCTCAACCTGCTGTTTGATCGCTAATTGCTCAGTTAAATCATTCTCGATAATGAGAACTTGAACGATGGGCATAATATAAGGAGTGGGGAAATAGCTATTCACACAGTAACCTTTTATGAGTTACAGAATTAGGTAGATTTGGCTGATTTAGCTATCACAGTTTACTCAACAATTTTAGGACGGGCGGCATTAACATCTAGCCGATAAGTGGTTTACCCGTTTCAACTAAAGTACAGGTATGTTTAGTAATGTGGTGCTTTAAGTTCACAGATAGCGTTTGTGGGAAGGGATAGAACGCTGCTGCTCACACATGCTGGTCAGGAATGGAAAAAATGGTCTTTAGTATTTTGTAAAACCCTCAAAAACTACAAATTCTCAGTAATGGCTATTATTCCCTTGAATTAATATTTATCAACAAATAGTGCTGTAGTTTTTACTAATTCTTATTTTGAACCCGAAAAAATGCCGAATAGCAGATTTTACAGGCTTTAGAGCTGAGTAAGGTCTGCCCTACAGAGGCACTTTACTCCACCCTATAAAGCACATGAGAATTACTGGTAGTTGCTGAGTGATCTTCTTAGCGTCTGCAAGTCCTTATCAGCTGATGAGCGGGCATTCGATCGAGCTAGCGATGCAATCTCTCATCGATCGCCATGTGACAAATGTACGTTGTCACACTTATTTTGCAATTCTTGAAATCCCAAATCTCCTTCAGTGGCAACCTCATCTGCAATGTATTCCACCAACCCTGCTTCCTCTAGCTGCCGTTTGTCATGCATTCTGCCATCTCTGGCTTGGGTTAACTGGAGCACTCGCTTTTTTGTGTGCTGCCAGTGATGTGCTTACGGGTATGCCGTTTCTTTTTGCCAGAGTAATGTTCCTTCTGTTGCTTGGAGCTTTTGAGATGTTGCACGAGCCTCTCTGTCCCGTCCACAATCATCTCTTTAAATATCAGGAAAGCGTTCAAAAAATTTCTCCAGCTTCGCAGCTTGCGTTCTGGCAATGCCTGTATTGTTCTTTCCATACCTGATCAGCCCTGATCGGAAACGATCGCCTCACACAGATATCTCACAGAATTCTCAATTCCTTGTTTCTATTAGGGTGCCGGAGATGGGTGTGATTGAGCTTTCGGTTACAGGTATGTTCTTACTCATACCAATTTGAATTGGCTTCGCTGCACATGATTCCGTAAGGGCGTTTCGCGAAACGCCCCTACCCAGTGATCTGTCACAATCAAACATTAAATCGGTATCAGTTTGTACAATCATTAATGCTGAGCAGCTATCCGTGGTGATTTTACAGCTTTAGTCAGAAAGCTTAGGACAGGGGCAATGGGTCAAACACTGATTCTGAGAGCTTTCCAACTCGCCTCCGACTCATCGAATGTGGCTACGGCTATACCTGTTCTTGCTGATGTGAGGAAATGCTAGAACACAGCTTTAACAAAGTGTATAGCTTGGGGGGTAGCGATCTGGGAGGCTTACTACACCTCCCAACCAAGGAGATGAGCAAACTGCTCAACCAATTGAAATGGATCAAATGGTTTTGTAATCACGCCTTTCACATTCAAGTTTGTCAACTCATCGGATGCGGTTAAATTAATCTTTGCTGTGAGGAGGACGACAGGAAGGTCTGCTTCTTTGGCGTAATTTCGTAGGGCTGATAGAAATGCTAATCCATCCATCCCTGGCATCATAATGTCCAACATAATTGCATCGGGTGACTCGGTAATGACTTTCACCAATCCTTCCTTGCCAGATTCTGCTGTCACAACCCCCCATCCAGCAATATCTTCTAAACATCCGCGTACAACAGCACGAACATCAGCTTCATCGTCAATAATCAAAACTCGTTTCGTTGCCATATAAGCCTCTGCTTCACTGATCTGGGGTGTTGTACATGATATGGAGAGTGCATCTTAAACTTCTGCCAGCTTCGACTAGCAAGTTGTAGGTATAAAGTTGGTTCACTTGAACCTGTTATGTCTTCACCCTAGAAGCAAGTTTTGAACTAATTTTGAACTTTAAGAAGATTTAAGAATTCCAGCCAAATACATCAGTTACTTGATCTACTAGAGTCATTGGGTCGAAGGGTTTGGTGATAACTCCGGCGATCGCCAGTGTTGTAAAAACTTCCTGTTCCTCGGAAAGGGCTTTGGCGGTGAGCAGAATAACGGGGATTATTTTCGTTTTACTATCCGCTTGAAGCCTGTGAAGGGCTTCCAGTCCGCTCATCCCTGGCATTGACACATCCATAAGAATGCCGTCGGGCTGTTCGGCGATCGCTAGCTGAATGCCTTCTTCCCCAGACGTGGCAGTGAGTACCTCCCATTCTGCAATGTCTTCCAAGCAACCTTGAACGATCGCGCGAATATCGGCTTCATCGTCAATTACCAAAACTCGCTTGGTTGGCATTCCCCATTTAGCTCCCGAAAGCACCTTTTATCGCCTCATCCTCGATTATTATCGGGCAAGAGTTGGGTTGATGGAAGGGTGAAATAAAAGGTACTGCCTTGTTCCAGTTTGCTTTCGACCCAGATTTTACCGCCATGTTGTTTCACAATCGTGCGGCAAATTGCCAAACCTAACCCCGTTCCGCCTTTCTCGCGAGAGTCAGAGGCATCGACTTGTTGAAACTGACCAAAAATAGTTTCGAGGTATTCTGACGGAATTCCTCGCCCCTGGTCTTGCACGGAAAAAAGGGTGAGGGAGGGGGTGGATGAGGCGGTGAGAGAATGGGTGGCGGTGAGGGTGACAGTAGAATGAGGGGGAGAAAATTTGATGGCATTACTGAGTAAATTGGTCAGAGTTTGTACGATCGCATCAGCATCTGCCCAAACTTCAGCGGTTGTTGGAACAATAGATAGGGTAATTTGATTTTCTTCAGCTTGCGATCGCATCACATCAACTGACTGTCGAATCAGATCCTCTGCCAAATATGGCTTGAACTTAAACTTAGATTGTCCCGATTCCAGGCGGCGTAAGTTGAGAATATCGTTCACCAGACGCACCAATCGATCGCTCTGACGGGCAGCGATCGCAAGCATCTCTTTCATCTTTTCGGGTTTCTTGTCATACACACCCCCGGCAATCAGACCGAGCGATCCTCGAATGGACGTGAGGGGAGTGCGGAGTTCATGGCTGACCACGGAGATAAATTCTTGTTTCATCTGGTCAATCTTTTGCCGTTCGGTAATATCCTCTCCAATGCTGATCGTGCCAATGACGCTGCCATCGGCGTCTTGCAGCATGGTGTTATTCCAGGCGATAAACCGTTCTTCGCCTGATCGGGTCAGGATTGAGTTTTGGTAATAAGGATGGGCATTGTGAGACAGGACTTCTGAGAAAACTTCTTGAACGTTCTGCTGATTGGAGGGTGGTAAAAAGTTTTCAAACCAGTTCTTGCCCAAAACGTCTGAAGCTGTGTACCCAGTCAGGTTAAGGAAGAAGGGATTGACGTAGTTGATGTTGCCCGATTGATCAAGCCCAACGACGATTAACTGCACGTTGTCTAGCAGCGATCGCCAGCGTCGCTCAGCCTCCTGGATCACAGCCGCTGTTCGCTCGCGTTCTTGCAATTCCACCTGAAGTTGGTTATAGAGGTCTGATTGTTGCAGAGCGATCGCCATTTGGCTAGCAATTTGTTGCAGTAATTCGATCTCCCAATCCTGCCAATTGCGAGGAGAGACGTTTTGATAGATGGCAAGTAAGCCCCACAAGTCTTCTCCAGCAAAGATTGGGGCAACAGCATAGGCTTTTGCCTGGAACTGCTCCAATAAGTCAATGTGGCAGGGTTGCAGTCCTGCGGTGTAGATATCTGGAATAACGAACGTTTCATGCTGTTGAAACCGACCGCCCTGAGTTTCTTGAAGATAAGTATCTTCCCAAACCTGCTGGACATCAAAGCTAACAAGCTTGACCCACTCCTCACTGACAGATTCAGCAATAAAGTCACCGCTCCAATCTGGGCTGAAGCGGTAAACGGCGGCTCGATCGACTTCCAAAATTTGTTTTACTTCCGTGACGGTTGCTTTGAGAACCTCTTCAAGATTGAGTGAGTGGCGAATGGTTTGGGTAATTGACCACAGTAGCTGTCTTTGTCGGGTTTTCTGGCGTAGTGTCGCTTCTGTTTGTTTGCGTTCGGTAATATCTTGCTGGACAGCAACAAGAACATCTCCAAACTCAGGGTGCTGAAACACAGAGCAGGTTGCACTGCACCAGAAGGGGGTTCCATCTTTCTTGACGTTCTGCACTTCATACGTCGCCTCACTGTTTTGTAAGACCGTATTGACAATCGATTGAGTGACTTCTACTGCTGTTATGTCTTGAGTGTTGTAATTGAGAATTGAGACAGGTTGACCGTTCAGTTCACTGGAGTTGTAGCCAAACATCTGCTCAAATTTAGGATTGGCGTAGACAATGGTTGCATCCTCAGCTTTGACCAGACAAATGCCTTCAGCCATATTGCGAGTGATGACTGCCTGAAGGGCTAAGGTTTTCTCTGCTTGTTTGCGATCGCTGATATTAAACATACTCGATCGACTCATGACAAAATTGCCCGCATCGTCTCTAATTGCCGTCGCATTCACATTGACCCAACGAGTTAAGCCATCTTTGCAACGAAGCTGAAACTCTAAATCGTTCACCCAACCTCGCCGCATAAATTGAGGAAAGTCTTGGTGGAATATTTGTTGGCTTTCAGGCGTAATCAGGTCTGTAAACTTCATCTGATTGAGGACTTCATCACGGGTGTATCCCAACCACTTCAATTCAGTATCATTGATACGGACAATAGTGCCCTCTGCATCTAAGGAATGATAACCACAGGGCGCATTGTTATAAAGATCTTCTAATTCCTGTTTAACCTGCTCCTGTTCTTTCAAGGAAATCAAAAGGCGACTATTTAATGCGTTTAACTCTTCAGTCCGTTCTGCAACTCGTTGTTCTAGCTCGGCATTCAATTGTTGTAATGCAAGTTCGGCTTGTTTTCGTGGAGTGACATCGATCGAAAAAATGACAATTCCTCCAATTTCGCCTGCTGCGGTATACCAGGGACGTATCTCCCAGGAGATCCACTGCTGCTTGCCGTCTGCGCGGATAAACAAGTCGTCATCACATTTCTCAATCGCTCCCGCTAAACACCTCTGATGAATTTGTCGCCAGCGTTCTGGGATTTCAGGGAAAAGGTCATAATGCGATCGATGAATTAAAGACTCAACGGAACCCAGTTCATACTCATCTATCCACCGTTGGCTTGCCATGACATATCGCATTTCCCGATCCAGCATAGCGATGCCAGCAGGCGCATATTGAGCAAATAAGCGCAGTAAGGATTCACGTTCTTGTAGTGCTGTTTCTGCTTGCCTGCGCTCTACCAATTCAGCCTGTACCTGCTCAAACAGATCTGCCTGCTGAAGGGCAATACTCACTTGGGAGGCAATTTGTCGCAGTAGATCAATTTCAGAATCTTGCCATTGACGCGGAGCAGTACAGTGATGAGCCGCTAGCAATCCCCACAATTCGTTATTCTTAAGAATTGGAACAACCAGATTTGCTCTGACCTGGAATTGTGCCAAAAACTCAACATGGCACGGGCTAATATCTGCTGTGTAAATGTCAGACTTTGCGGTGACTAAGCCTTGTAGAAAGGGTTCAACATAGCGATCGCCAATACAAGGATCATGGATATCAAACGGAAACAGTGCAAAGGCTTCATCGACAACAGACTCAACTGCGATCGCTCCGCCCCAGTCTGGTGTGAATTGAAAAATGATGACGCGATCGACTTGCAGAAATTGCCGCACTTCATCAACCGTGATTTGCAGAATCTTTTGTAGATTGAGAGATTGACGAATGCGGTTCGTGATCTCCATCACTAACCGTTGTTGTTCAAATTGTTGTTGCAGCAGGAGTTGAGACTGCTTACGCTCATCGATTGCCATGATTGTTCCACTCATCCGCACAGGTTGCCCATCTTTGCCATATAAAGCTTTCCCTCGTCCTTCCATCCAGTGAACGCTACCATCTGCCCAGACTACCCGAAACTCATGATGATAAGGCAATCGGTTTTTCAGAGAATGGGCGATCGCTTGATTCAGTCCTTCTCGATCATCTGGATGTAAGCAGGCATCAAAGGTTTCATACTTGCCATCAAACGAACCGGAAGGCATCCCCAATAACCGTTCATGTTCTGGCGACCAGGTAATTTCTCCGCTCACCATGTTCCAGTCCCACATCCCCATTTGGGCAGCACTGAGAGCAGTTTTCAGGCGATCGCTACTCTCATCAACGAGTTGACAGTTGAGTTGTTCAATGTTTCGTTTGCTTTCTTGTAAATTGGCACTTAACAGATTAATAATGAGGGACACAGATACAAACAACCCCACTCGGACAACGTCATCCAAATGTGAGAACTGGAGTTGGTGAATCGGGGGAATGAAGTAATACTTCAGTGCCAGGGTGGAGAGTGCGATCGTAACCATTCCGGGTTTTCTGCCGCCATACCAGGTGCTAACCGCAATAGCAATGTAAAAGAAAGCCCCAATCGTTCGGGTGATTATGTCTTCTAACCAAAGGCTCAGGAGAAGAGCCATTGCAGTTGAAGCGATCGCCACTCCATACCGTAATAACAAGCGATAGGCTCTTGAGTTCATACAGTTCTCCCTGCTATTACGGCTTTAAAGTGATTTTGGGGGACATCGCTATTTAATTGTGTCCTACTCGCTGGAGGATGCGAGTGACTAAATCCTCTGCGGGTATTGTTTTGCTAATGTAGTCATCGGCTCCAGCAGCATAAGCCCTAGTGATGACATCACTTTCAGTATGGGCTGATAGAAATAAAATCTTGAGATGCTGCCATTTCGGGTCTGCCCGCACCACCTGACACAATTCCAGTCCATTAAACTCCGGCATTTCTAAATCTAGAACCAGGACGTTGGGGGTACAGGACGCTAAAACATTCCAGAAATTTTGAGGCTCGGCAGTGGTTGTTACCTGTAATCCATACCCTGACAATCGCTCTGAAAGGGCAGCAAGGAATCCTGGATCATCATCCACAATCAAGAGCCGATCTTGCCTGGATGGGTGAGATTTTTGTTTCAGCACATCCGTTATAGTCTTGAGAATTTCGTGAGCGGGTAACGGTTTTTGCAGAAAGGCACTCACCCCCAACCGAGCCGCAGCTATCCGATCGCAAAAATCCTCTTTGGCTGTAAAGACCACAATGGGAATGTGGGGCGATCGCTGCGCCAGTTCTTGCATCAATGTCAGTCCGTTTTCTTCTCCAGGAAATGTCAGATCAAGCAGGATGATGCTGGGTGGATTTTGAGCAATCATCTGACGAGCTACGGTGAGATCGGTGGCGATTTCAACCTGGAGATGCCAGGCGATCGCTTCAATTCGCAGGCGGTCAGCTAACAATAGATCATCGTCCACGATTAGGATGGGGGCAGCGGTTGTTAGAGCAGTGTTTTGAGGTGGTAGGGGTTGGGGTTTTTGGGGAAGTGTAACCTGTGCCTGGGCGATCGCCTGTTTCAAAAACTCAACGTCCTGAATAGCTGCTTCAACCTGCTCTGCCTTTAAGAAAGAAGCTTTCATCAGTTGCTCTAAATCTCTAGCGTGTTGAGAGGCTTCTAGCAAACCAAACATCCCCATTGAACCCACTAATTTATGGGCTAAATCCTTGCATTCCTGTTGTTGGCTGGAGGCTTCTCCCGGTTGGAGGGTATGAAGCAGGGTTTCCAGGGTTTGAATTTGCTCAGCATACTGCGTTTTGAACTGATTCCAGACCTTTGAAGTAACGGCCTGTGCTTTTTGTTCTGCCCCCACCCTCAATCCCTCTCCCACAGGAGAAGAGGATAAAGATTTTGCTGGTTGGATCGGAGGAGCAGGATCAACCTGGGGCGATCGCAATCGATACCCTAACCCATGAACCGTTTCAATGGGATCAGACGCACCTGCTGCTTTCAATTTTTGCCGCACACATTTAACATGAGTGCTGACCGTTTCCTCTCCTGAGGAGTGAGCAACGTCCCAGAGATGATCCAAAATGGCGCGGCGACTAAAAATTCGTTTAGGGTTAAGGAGAAAGAGTTCTAATAAACCCAATTCTTTTGCCCGCAGATGGACAGTGTTACCGTTGCACCTGACCTCTCCGTTTGTCGAGTCAACGTGAATATTCTCCCAGGTGAGGATGGGTGTTGCTGATTTGCTTTTACGAGCGACCGACCGCACTCGTGCTAATAAGATATCCAGATCAAACGGTTTCGTGACATAATCATCAGCCCCAGCATCCAACCCAGTGATTTGGGCTTCAGCACTGTTTTGCCCGGTCATTAGAAGAATGGGAGTCTGGCAACCTTGGCTACGGAGCCGTTTGCACACGGTAATTCCGTCGAGTTTAGGCAACCCAATATCCAGCAAAATCAGGTCATATTCCTGAACGTTGGTTAGAGCTAACCCCGCTTCTCCATCCCAAGCCTGTTCTACGACCCAGTGGTGACTGGTGAGGGCATCTGCGAGAATATCTCCGATGAGGCGATCGTCTTCAATTAACAGAGCTTTCATCGCATTGAGTCCTCATCTCACACGTAAATGGTTAGTACCTTCGTTTCGGATCTCATTCCTAGAGCGCAAGGTACAAGGTGAACCTACTAAGTACAACTCGTCGTCAATAGGGGTGGGAATTCGGGGTGCAGGGGTGGAACCCCTGACTGGGGGCGAAGCCCCCATACCCCCCTGGTTTTATTTCCAAACCCTATCTGTGAATCACAGTACTAAGAGGTTTGGGGGTTAGTGAATATCCTTATTTTTCCTGTTGTTTTAACTGGTATCTACAGTAAATTCACTGGGGAATTGCCTGATGGCAGGCGTTATGCCCTAAAACTCCAGGGATTTAGGAGAAATTGCACATCTTAGTGCGTAAAGAAAAATTGCAATCCATCGAGTTTTGAAGCAAGTTCAAAAGTTTTTCAAAATTTAGTCCTAGGTTTAAGTCCAGAAGCTATCGCTTTTCAGGAAAGTCAAACGTTGTGTTTTTCTGCGTTATTTGAGAAAGGATAAGTACTATGACAATTTGCCCTTGTTGCTCAAATGCTATGCTTCGCCATGTTCGGCACCATGAAGTGTACTGGTTTTGTCGGACTTGCTGGCAAGAAATGCCTCTGTTTGAGGAACCGAAATTGCATCAAGTTCCACTGGCGTTAGAACCCTATTTTGGGCCTAAGCGGAGGCGATCGCTCGTTGCTCTCTAAGCTAATCCCTCAGGAATTCCTATTGGTTTGTTGAAATTGTTTTTTGCTTCTCCTCCATAGCCTCAAACATCATGAAAATTTTTGATCAAATTTATCATTGTCAAATTCCCGGTCAAGTATTTGGAGTGTGGAAATTACAGTGCCGCCTTCGTATTCTTCAACCACACAGTGAAGTGCAAACGGTGATAGTGACTGATATGGGGCTTGAGATGGGGTGGTTTATTCCATATCTTGTTGAGAAACTAGCAGATCAGATTGTGACGGAGTTTAACCTCGACCCTGCCAGGCTTATTTGGATTGAACATTACACACCAGACTTTAAAAAGCCAAGCTGTGCTGATTTTAGTCAAGTGACCTTTGATTGGCACAATGGACAAGCCACAAACCCCCAGTGGAACGAGCTTACTCCCGAAGTAGCAAAAGCCCTCATGAGTGGGGAACTATTGCTTGCTTAAGAGTTTTAGTGATTATGAGACAACGACATCAATATCAACGGGTTCCCTGGCTCAAAGCGAAGCTCCAATCCTACTGGATGCCACTACTGCTGGGGATTGTTGCTACAGTTGCAGTTTTTGGATTGTGGCAGCAGTTACTGGTGCGGGAGCAATTGCACATTGAGCAATTGGTACGACAGGAAGTGACTGCCATTGAGTCAGAGTTGAATCGAGAGCTATCCGTGAGAGTTTTGGCACTCGAACGCATGGCAAGTCGATGGCGAGCGATTGGCGGGACTCCGAGATCGCTTTGGGAAGTCGATGCGGCTAACTACGTTGAACACTCGTCTGGATATCAGGCGATCGAGTGGGTTGATCCATCCTTTTATGTGAGATGGGTGGTTCCCTTAAAGGGCAACGAAGCGGCTCTCAATCTGAGTTTGGATCAAGAGCCTCGCCGTCGTATCACGCTTAGCATTGCCCGTGATTTGCGTCAAACCATCTTGACGAAGACAGTTTCACTGCCTCACGGCGGAAAAGGGTTCTTAGCTGTCGTGCCGCTTTTTGTCGAAGATCATACCAGTCCTCAAGCGTCTGACCGTTTTGAGGGGTTTATTGTTGGAGTGTTTCGGTTTCAATCCCTGTTTGATAGCCTCCTCCATACCCTACCTGAGTATCAAGTCCAAATTTATGATCGCAATAGGTTGATTTATAGCCAGGGGACTCCATCACCAGGGGCACAACCCAAAACGGGGGTTGTCCAGACCTATAGTGCAGACTGGCAGGTGCAGGTTTTTCCTACGTCAACACTCATCGCTCAAGAGCGATCGCCCCTCCCCAATCTGATTTTAGGCAGTGGTTTGTTGAGTGCCTGGGCAATGGCTCTTGTCATGTATCTGGGTCAGCGGGCAGAACGGTCTAATGAGCAAGCCAGAAAGATGAATCAACAGTTGCACCAGGAGATTGCTGAACGCCAGCAGACTGAAATGGAACTGCGGCGCAGCGAAGCCTCTAATCGCCATCTATCCGATCGCCTCAATTTAGCCGTCCAGTCGGCTCAAATTGGCATTTGGGATTGGGACATCATCAACGATTCTCTGATTTGGGATGATCAGATGTATCGACTCTATGGGCTCAACCCATTCGACTTCTCAGGTACTTATGAGGCGTGGGAAAGTGCGTTACACCCAGATGACCTTGAGAAAACGACAACGATCTTTTGGCGAGCGGTTCGTGGAGAAGAGGATTACAAGCCTGAGTTTAGAGTGGTTCACCCAGATGGCACCATTCGCTATATCCAAGCCTATGCCGTTGTTCAGCGGAATGGACAGGGAGAGGCTCAACGCATGATTGGGGTTAACTTTGATATCACTAAGCATAAGCAAGCCGAGGCAGCACTGGCACTTTCTGAAGAACGGTTAAGCCTGGTGTTGAAGGGATCGAATGAAGGCTGGTGGGATTGGGATCTGATTACCAACGAGCTGTATTACTCTCCTCGCTGGTGGAGCATGATCGGGTTCGAGTTTAGGGAGCTAGAGGACACGCCTGATCTCTGGCAGCGGTTAATGCACCCCGATGATTTTGATGGCGTCACGCCGTTTTTCCAACAACAACTGGCTAATGGCTCTGAATCTTACGAAGTCGAGTTTCGGCTGCACCATAAGCAGGGGCATTATGTTCCCGTCATTTCCAGGGGGTATATCTCCCGCGATCAGGACGGCACTCCGATCAGGGTTTCGGGCACTAATATCGACTTGAGCGATCGCAAGCAGGCTGAACAGGCTCTAGAAAATGCCCAGGCACGGTTTTTTGGCATTTTAGAAATTGCCAGTGATGCCATTATTTCTGTCGATGCCCATCAACACATCACGTTATTTAATAAGGGGGCTGAGCATATTTTTGGCTACAGCTCTGAGGAGGTTTTAGGTCAACCGCTGTCTCTGTTGATGCCCGATCGGTTTGCTCACGTTCATCACCAGCATGTTGACCAATATGCTCAGACGGGCAATACTCGGCAGATGGCAGAGCGAGGGGCAATTTTTGGACGACGCAAAGATGGAAGCGAGTTTCCAGCGGAAGCCTCCATTTCTAAGCTCACTCTAAATGGTGAGGCGATTTTTACTACATTTCTGCGAGACATTACCGAACGCCAGCAGTCAGAAACCGCAATGGCACGGCTAGCCGCGATCGTCGAATCGTCCGAAGATGCCATTGTTGGCAAATCCTTAGATGGAATCATCACGAGCTGGAATGCTGGGGCGGAAAGGATCTTTGGCTATACGGCAGAAGAAATGGTTGGGCAACCGCTAACGACACTGATACCCGAAGGATATTTAAACGAGGAAAGCCAAATTCTTGCGAGAATTCGACGCGGAGAACGGATTAAACACTACGACACGAAGCGACTTACAAAAGGTGGCACCCTGATTGACCTCTCGATTAACATTTCACCGATTAAAGATGCCCAAGGAAACATCATTGGAGCCTCTAAAATTGCTCGTGATATTAGTGAGCGGGTACGACTGGATGCCGAACGCAAGCAAACGGAAATTGCTCTGCGGCAAAGTGAAGAGAAGTTTCGCATGGCGATCGACTTCACCTATAACTGGGAGTACTGGCAATCTCCTGATGGAGCCTTTATTTATATCTCGCCTTCCTGTGAACGAATCACTGGATATACGCCAGCCGAGTTTATTGCAGATCCCAGCCTCCTCCATGCCATTGTTCATCCTGGCGATCGCAGCATCCTGAATCGTCATTTTTGCCATAATGCCATTACGGCAGATCACATTGATTATCGAATTATTACCAAGACGGGAGAAACGTGCTGGATTTCTCATATTTGTCAGCCTGTATTCAACAGCACTGGGCAGTTTCTCGGCACGCGAGCCAGCAACCGCGATATCAGTGAGCAAAAACAAGCGGAGCTTGCGCTACAGGAGAGTGAAGCTCGCTTCCAGGCATTTATGAACCACAGCCCAACGGCAGCCTGGATTACCGATGCCGATGGCATCATGCTTTATGTGAGCCAAACCTATCTCCATATCTTTCAGTTGCTAACCACTGATTTGATTGGTAAATCTGTCTTTGAGCTGTATCCCAATGAGGTCGCAGATCAACTATTGCAGAATATTCAAACCGTTGCTCGCACACAGCAAGTGCTAGAAGCGATCGAGGTCGCCCCACGCCGAGATGGCACAATGGGCAAATTCCTTGTTTATAAATTTCCAATCCCCGACTCATCGGGACAACTGCTTGTGGGAGGAGTGGCGATCGATGTCACTCAACAACACCAGGCCGAGGAGGAATTGCGGCATCAGAAGGAGATGTTTCAGGTCATTGTTGACAATATCCCGGTCATGATCGCCTTATTTAACGATCAGGGACGGATTGACTTTATTAACCCAGAATTTGAACGGACACTGGGCTGGTCGCTACAGGAATGGCAACAGCGCGATGTGATGGTTGATCTTTACCCTGACCCTGTCTATCTCCGGGGCGTGTTAGACCACATGACAGCCGCCATGGGGAACTGGAAAGACTTTACAACGCTGACGGCCACAAAACAGCAAATCGAAACCAGTTGGACGAATGTGCCGATTTCAAAAGGGCGATTTTTGGGGATTGGGCAAGACATTAGCGATCGCAAACGCAAAGAACTGGTACTGCAACAGGCAATGGAAGCGGCGGAGGCTGCAAACCTGGCAAAAAGTGTGTTTTTAGCCAATATGAGCCACGAACTCCGTACCCCGTTGAATGTCATTTTAGGATTTGCACAGGTGATGGCGCATGATACAACACTCACACCTGCTCAACAGGAAGACTTGCAAACGATCCGGCGCAGTGGCGATTATCTCCTGAATCTCATTAACGATGTTTTAGATTTATCCAAGATCGAAGCAGGACATTTTAGCCTGGAAGAGTCAGGGTTTGACTTCATCTCTCTGCTGCACATGCTTCGCACGATGATGGCTGAGCGGGCGCAGGCGAAACATCTACAACTAACCTTTGATATTGCTCCAGAAGTGCCACAGTTTGTCATTGCAGATGAACAAAAGATCCGTCAGGTTCTTCTGAATCTCCTGAGTAATGCCATCAAATTTACCAAACAAGGAAGTGTGACCCTGCGAGTGACGAGCCATGAGTCCCAGGATAGCGTCTGTTCACCTCGTAACACACAACAGTGTGAGCGATCTTCTGAAGACTTGGCATTTAGCCCTGCCTATACTCTTCAATTTGAAGTCATCGACACGGGAGTTGGGATTGCCGCAACTGAGCAAAACACGATTTTTGATGCGTTTGTGCAGGCAGAAGCGGGCAGAAAATCATTTACGGGTACGGGGTTAGGGTTGACCATTAGCCGAAAGCTATTGGAATTGATGAACGGAACTATCTCAGTTCGCAGTATCCCAAATGTTGGGAGTACGTTTACAGTCACAGTTCCGGTCTGCCCAACCAGTGGTGTGGAGGTTTGCTCAGAACAGCGCGATCGCACGGTGATTGGGCTGGTTCCAGGTCAATCCCATCGACGGATTTTGGTGGTAGACGATCAACCGGAAAATCGCCAATTAATGGTGCGGCTCCTGACTCAAATCGGGCTGGAGGTGCGAGAAGCAACGAACGGTCAGGAAGCGATCGCTCTCTGGCAAACCTGGCAACCTGACCTGACCTGGATGGACATTCGGATGCCAGGGGTCGATGGTTATGAAGCAACCAAGCAAATTCGCGCCATGGAGCACGGGCAAGCCAGCATCATTATCGCGCTGACGGCTCAGGCATCTCAGAGCGATCGCACCCTTGCCCTCGCCGCAGGCTGCAATGACTACATCAGCAAACCATTTCGGGAAGAAACGCTCTTTCTTAAGTTGAAAGAGTATCTGGGCTTGGAGTATCTCTACGCTGAATCAGAAACTCCACCGCGTTCTCCGTCGATTGCATCACCTAACCCGAATGCCGATCACCTCCCATCTTTTGATCCAATGCTGTTGGCTCAACTACCAGCCAGTTGGTTAGGGACTCTAGAAGATTTGGCACTGTGTGGGAATGACCGAGCGATCGTCGATCTGGCTAATCAGTTAGCAGCAGAGTTTGAGGCTTTGAGATCTCAGTTAGTAGATCTCGCCAACCAATTTGAATTTGAGCAAATTGTTCACCTGATTCATCGCAATGCTTCACCTTAAGTTTCTTAGCCTCTAACTCGTTGTAGTTTCCAAATGGTCTGTTTAAGATGAAATCTTTAATTACTCCTAAACAATTTGAATTCATCCTTTTATCCTTGACCTGTTTAGAGGAGTGCAGTGAAGCATCAGTCTATGCTCCAGGCTACATTCAGCCCAACAGACTTCTGGTTGTGCTGCAAGAACCCGATCTCAAAATTTTGCAAGTGCGTGAGACTGCCGAACAATGTTGGGGTGTGTCTGCAATAACGAGAGTTGGGAGATTGTTGCCTCTGCTTTTTTCGCGTCGTGGCGATCGCACTCTAACGCAGAGTAAGAAGGAATCATCATGACCGCTTTACTCCAGTCAACGGATCAAATCAATATTCTGGTGGTAGACGATACTCTGGATAACCTGCGTTTATTGGGCAAGATTCTAGAATCCCAAAATTACACAGTTCTCAAATCACTCAATGGCAGAATGGCATTGCAAGCCGCCCATCGTAATCCACCTGATCTAATTCTGCTGGACATCAATATGCCAGAAATGAATGGTTATGAAGTCTGCCAGCAATTGAAAGCATCTGAAGTGACAGCCCATATTCCAATCATTTTTATCAGTGCCCTGGATCAGGTTAATGATAAAGTTCGGGCATTTGAGATGGGCGGGCAAGATTACATTACAAAGCCCTTTCAGGAGTTAGAAGTGCTTGCGCGAGTACGAAACCAACTCCTGATCCAACAGCAAAAACGACAACTTCAGCAAGAGATTGAAACTCGCAAGCAAGCGGAATCACAAGTTCGGCAACTCAACACGATCTTAGAACGCCTCAATGCAGATCTGGAGCGACAGGTGCAACTGCGAACGCTAGAGCTACAACAAGCTCTAAATTTTGAAGTAGCCCTAAAGCACATTTCTGACCAGGTTCGCGATTCGCTGGATCAGCACAAAATTTTGCAAGTTGTTGTTGAAACATTGGCGATAACCTTAGAAGTTCGTTGTTGTGATACAGCGTTATATAACGCAGATCACTCAACCTCTACTATCCGCTATCAGTGGGTACAACCTGTCTCTAATGCAACTCAAGGTCAAATGCTCTATACGCAAGACTTTCCAGAGCTATATGCCCAGCTAGAGAATCGGCTGTGTTTTGCTTTTTGTCAGACTCAACCCAGTCCCATTCGGAACCACTCGGCAACACTGGCTTGTCCCATTTTTGATGATCAGGTAGACCAAGTAGGAATTCTAGGGGATCTCTGGTTATTTAGAGACACCTTTTCCAGCTTTAGTGAAAGCGAAATACATCTGGTGCAACAAGTTGCCAATCAATGTGCGATCGCTCTACGGCAGGCACGTCTATACGAAGCCGCCCAGGCGCAGGTCAAAGAACTAGAGCGGCTCAACCAACTCAAAGACGATTTCCTCAGCACCATTTCCCATGAACTGCGAACCCCGATCGCCAGTATGAAGATGGTGCTCAAGCTGCTAACGGCTGTGACTGATGAGGGGAAAAACTTTATAGAGGAAATTTCAAAATCTCCTGCTCAAGACAATAAAGTAATTCAATATTTCAAGGTACTACAAGAGGAGTGCGATCGAGAGCTAGCTCTAGTGGAAGATCTATTAAATCTCCAGCAGATTGAAGCCGGAACTTACAGAAGCCAGCTAACTTCAATAGCCCTGCAAGATCTTGTATCTCATTTGGTTGAGCCATTCCAAATCCGTACTCAAAACCAACAGCAAATTCTTCAAATCAATTTTGATCCTAATCTACCAATTTTGAATCTTGATTTATTCAGTTTTAATCGTGTTGTGACAGAACTCCTGAACAATGCCTTTAAATATACTCCTGCTGGTGGAACTATCTCAATTTCAGCTCATATGATTCCAGAAACGACAGCAACTAGCCCAGCCCAATACCTAGAACTGACCATTACAAACACAGGAGTTGAAATTGCTCCTAATGAACTATCTCGCATCTTCGATAAGTTTTATCGTGTTCCCAACAGTGACCCCTGGAAGTATGGAGGTACGGGCTTAGGTTTGGCACTTGTGAAGAAATTGGTTGAGCAGATGGGTGGTGCAATCGAGGTTGAAAGTGCTAGTAACCAGACTAGTTTTAAACTTCACCTTCTCATTTTTAGTTAACCATTGTGTTTGATGGAAGGTGTTGTAAGAAATTTAATTGGGGTGAGAGTTATAGATTTACTAACTTTAAGTCTAATGTGCCTGTAATTTAAGCGTATTAGCTGTTTTAATAGCTCTTTAATTTAGGGAAAGATGGAAAGACGTATAAATCCAGCCTTGATTACAGCATTAGAGAATAAAATGGCAATTCAAACGGTTGATTTGACGAATTGCGATCGCGAACCGATTCATAGTCCAGGCTCAATTCAGTCACATGGTGTGCTTCTTGTTCTCGATGCTACTACGCTGGACATCATTCAAGTCAGCGAAAATATTGTTTCTTTATTAGGTCGTGAACCACAAAGCCTATTAAGTCAACCGCTATCTAGCCTATTAAGTCTTAGTCAAATCAGTACAATTCAGCAGTGCTTGGACGGAGATTTTGAGAATATAAACCCATTGAAACTCTCCATTAAGCGTAGAGGAAAATCCTTAACGTTAGATGGCATTGTTCATCGGCAAGAGGAAATCGTCTTGCTAGAGCTTGAACCCCAAAGAACACAGAGCAAAGCAAGCTTCTTTGATTTTTACCAGCAGGTAAAAGCACCGATTACCAAAATTCAAAAAGCGAGCACATTGCAAGAAATGTGCCAGCGAGTCGTTGGTGAAATTCGCAAGATTACTGGATTTGACCGAGTGATGGTTTACCAGTTTGATGAGGAAGAGAATGGATGTGTCATTGCAGAGGATACTCATCTCAATTCCTCCTATCTCAACTTACGTTATCCAGCCAGTGACATTCCCAAACAAGCTCGCCAGTTATACAGCTTAAGCTGGTTACGCATCATCCCAGATGCTCGTTACCAACCAATTCAACTAATTCCAGAACATAATCCATTAACGGGTGAGCCACTCGATCTGAGTTTGTCAGTGTTGCGAAGCGTCTCTCCAATACATTTGGAGTATATGCAAAACATGGGGGTTGTGGCTTCCATGTCAATTTCTCTAATGAAAAACCAAAAACTTTGGGGACTGATTGCCTGCCACCATTCAGAACCCAAATACATCCCTTATGATATCCGAACCGTTTGTGAATTCATTGGACAAGTGATGTCGTTGGAACTAACCAATAAGGAAGCTAGTGAAGACCTTGATTACAAAATACAATTGAAGACTTTGCAAACTCAATTTGTGGAATTCTTATCAAAGGCAAACTATTTTCTCGATGGTATCGCTCACTTGGGAACCTCTCTCCTGGATTTGGTAAACGCAACGGGTGTGGTCGTTTGTAGTAGAGATATGTTGGGAAATGGTGAGGTCAATCGCTATGTTCGCGTTGGCAAAACCCCATCTGAAGCTGATACTGCTGCTCTATTGGAGTGGATTAAACCCTACTTTCAGCACAACCTATTTCATACGCGATCGCTTTCAACCATTTATCCTGCTGCGGAATCTCTCAAAGCGATCGCCAGTGGCGTTTTAGCTCTTGAAATTTCTAAAGTTCATCGGAACTACATCCTCTGGTTCCGCCCTGAAGTCATTCAAACGGTAGATTGGGCAGGTAATCCGAGTAAACCAGTTGAGATTTTAGAAAATGGACAGATAAAAATATCACCTCGGAAATCATTTGACTTGTGGCAAGAAACGGTGAGCGGATATTCCCTATCCTGGAAAAACTGCGAAATTGAAGCTGTAATTGAGTTGCGAAGTCTGATTGTAGGAATTGTGTTACGACAAGCTGATGAATTAGCATCTATGAATATGGAGCTACAGCGCAGCAACGAGGATTTGGATTCCTTTGCGTACATTGCATCTCATGACCTGAAAGAACCCCTACGGGGTATTCATAACTACGCTAATTTTTTGATTGAGGACTATGCAGATACCCTCAATGAAGATGGGGTGGCGAAGCTAGAAACCCTTGTTCGATTAACCCAACGAATGGAGGATTTAATCAATTCGCTGTTGCATTTCTCTCGGTTGGGACGAGCCGAGTTGGTTCGCGAACCGATTGATTTGCATGAACTGGTGCAACAGGTGATTACCACGCTCACCATCGCTCGTCCTTATGAAGCAATTGATATCCGGATTCCTCGTCCTTTACCAACGGTTGAGTGCGATCGTGCGCAGGTGAGTGAGGTTTTCATTAACCTGATCAGTAATGCAATTAAGTATAACGACAAGCCTGAAAAATGGGTCGAGGTTGGGTTTATTGAGCCTGGAGATGACGCGTTTAGAAGCAAAGTGCCTTCCCATCCTCTCAGTTTACCACTCTGTCACTCTCCTACGTTCTATGTGCGTGACAACGGCATTGGTGTTCCGTTCAAACATCAAGACAAAATTTTTCAAATTTTCCGACGGTTGCATGGACAGGGTGAATATGGTGGTGGCAATGGAGCAGGCTTAACCATTACCCGCAAAGTAATTGAGCGGCATGGGGGCAAAATTTTCTTAGAATCTACACCGGGTGAAGGGAGCACATTCTACTTCACTCTGGCGGGAGAAGCAACGACGTGAAAAATAACCTACGTTTTACCGCTGACTTGACTCAGCTACTCCTTGTGGTGGAGGACAGCGACGAAGATTTTGAAACCCTACAACGATTGCTACGACGTGCTCCACTGGCTGTTCCTCTTCACCGATGCCTCAATGGTGATCAGGCATTGGCATTTCTCACACAAACAAAAACGGATCTCAATTCAGAGGGGTATCTTCGTCCTAACATGATTTTACTTGACCTGAATCTGCCCGGAACGGACGGACGTGAGGTTCTTCGTCAAGTTAAACAAGATGACGATCTCAAAAGTATTCCGGTCGTTGTTTTTACAACCTCCAACAATCCAAAGGATATCAATGCTTGTTATCAGTATGGCGTGGATAAGTACATTGTCAAATCTATTGATTTCAAGCAACTCAAGCAAGATATCCAAATGCTTGTAGATTATTGGTTTAAAGTTACTACATGATCGTTTCTAAATTTATCTCTATGGTTAATAAGACCTGCTATACCGTTTTAATTGTGGATGACTCTCCCGAAGATCGGGAAGTGTATCGTCGCTACTTAAACCGTGATGATCGCCATACCTATGAAATCACAGAAACTGCCTCCGTTAGCAGTGCACTAGCTCTGTGCGATCGCTCCCTACCTGATTTAATTCTGCTAGACTATCGACTCCCCGATGATGATGGATTGATGTTTTTGCAAGAGTGGCAAGTCCGCTACGAAAAGATTCTTGCTCCAGTCATTATGTTGACGGGACAGGGAGATGAGCAAATTGCTGTAGAAACGATACGGTTAGGTGGTCAGGATTACCTCACAAAAGGAAAGCTAACCACAGATTCACTCTGCCAGAAAGTACATCAGGTTTTGGAGCAAGTCCGGCTAAAGCAGCAGATTTCATTCCAACAAGAACAGCAGCGATTGGTTAACAGTGTTGCTCTGCGTATTCGCCGATCGCTTCAGTTAGATGATGTGTTGCAAACGACAGTTGACGAAGTGCATCAATTATTGCAGTGCGATCGCGCGCTGATTTACAAGTTTGCACCGGATAGAAGTGGAACCATCACGCATGAGTCAGTTCTCCCGCCGTGGAGAGCCTGCATTGAAACGCAGATTGAAGATACCTGTTTCAAAAACAACGGAACAGACAAATATACTCAGGGTTGGATATGGGCAGAGCCAGATGTTGCTAATGCAAAGTTAACCGATTGTCATCTGCAACTATTAGAAAGCTTTCAGGTTAAAGCAAATTTAGTCGTTCCAATTTTGTTGGAAACAGGAAAACGCTCTAATCCTGACTCAAACTCTAATCATCAACCTTTACTGTGGGGATTGTTAGCCATTCATCAATGCGATCGCCCTCGTCAGTGGCAAAAAACTGAGATTGATTTAGTGAATCAACTGGCAGTGCAATTGGCGATAGCAATTCAACAGGCAGAACTCTATCAAAATCTCCAAACTCTCAACAGTTCTCTAGAGAAGCAAGTCGAACAACGTACTAGAGCATTGGCTGCTAGTGAGCAACGCTTTCGGGGTATTTTTGACAATGCGTTTCAGTTTGTTGGGTTACTGACACCAGAGGGCATATTGTTAGAGGCAAACCAGACTGCTTTAGATTTTGCAGGACTTCAGCGAGACGATGTCATTAATCGCCCTTTTTGGGAAATGGATTGGTGGGCAATCTCCTCAGAAATTCAAACGCAGTTACAACAAGCAATTGCCCAGGCAGCCCAGGGGGAATTTGTTCGCTATGAAATGGATCTCATAGGTAAAGCCGGAATCATTACGACGGTTGACTTTTCGTTGCGCCCTCTGTGTAATGAAGAGGGTGAAGTGGTTTTGCTCATTCCAGAAGGACGAGACATTAGCGATCGCAAACGAAACGAATCGACGTTACAGCTACAAGCGCAAATTCTCAATCAAATCCATGATGCTGTCATCTCAACTACCCTTGATGGAACGATTCAAACCTGGAACTCGGCAGCAGAAAAACTTTACGGGTACACGGCTGAGGAAGCGATTGGGCAAAATGTTAGTATCCTTTATCTTCCTGAAGATTTACCCCAGATAGCAACAACCGTTTTTCAACCTCTATTAACGGTTGGGAGCCATCAGGTTGAGTTACGGAACCAAACGAAATCAGGAACCCAAATTGATATCAGCTTGCGTCTTTCGGTTGTTTATGACGACATGAAACATCCAATTCGCTTGATTGGCTGCTCAAATGATATTAGCGATCGCAAGCAAGCAGCAAAAGCTCTTCAGGAGAGCCAAACACTGTTGAGGTCGGTTATCGACAACTTACCGCAAGCAATTTTTTGGAAAGATCGCGAGAGCCGTTTTCTGGGTTGCAATCAACAAATGTTATTGGATGCAGGGTTTTCTTCTGCTGAGGACATCATTGGTAAGACAGATTTTGATCTGCCCTGGCGAGAAGAGGCTCCGCTTTTCCGGGCAGACGATCGTCAGGTTATAGAGTCAGGTCAGCCCAAACTTAATATTGAAGAGCCGCTTACGAAGGTTGGTAACATTCACAGTTGGCTAAAAACGAATAAATTACCCCTCCGATCTGCTGATGGCAGCATCATTGGTGTTCTTGGTAGCTATGAAGATATTACAGAGCGCAAACGGATTGAACACGCCTTACAGGAAAGTGAACGCCGCTATGCAACCCTGGCTGCTACTGCCCCTGTTGGCATTTATCGCACCGATGCCGATGGTAATTGTTTATATGTCAATGATCGCTGGTGCGAGCTTGCCGGATTAACGCCTGAAGAAGCCGCAGGTTTTGGCTGGATTCAAGGACTCCACCCAGATGATCGAGAGATGATCTCAGCAGAGTGGTATCGTTGTGCCAGAACAGGTGAAGTGTTTCGCCTCGAATATCGCTTCCAACGACCGGATGGCATTACAACCTGGGTATATGGGCAAGCGACTCAAGAAAAAAAATCAGATGGAGGGGTGATAGGTTATATCGGCACCATCACAGATATTAGCGATCGCAAAGCCGTAGAACAAGAATTACAATCACTCAATCAGGAGTTAGAAGCTAGAGTCACACAGCGCACCGCAGAATTGCAGGAGAGCCAACAGTTTATTCAAAGTGTTACTGATAGTATTCCAAACGTTCTGTATATTTATGACTTAGAGAGAAATTGTAATGTGTATGCCAATCAAGAACTTACCATTGCTTTAGGCTACACTCCCAAAGAAATTCATGAGATGGGTGCTACTCTATTTTCTAATCTGATGCATCCTGAGGATCTAGAGAAATTTATTTTTTATCTACAAGATCTAAAAAATTTAGAAGGGCAGGAAAAACGAACGATTGAATATCGCCTCCTCAATCCCAAAGGAGAATGGCGATGGTATCTCAGTCAAGACACCTCATTTCGGCGAGGAGTAGATGGGCAAGTACAACAAGTCATTGGAACTGCTCAAGACATTACTGCTCGTAAACAAATAGAGGAACAGCTCTATCGTAGTGAAGCCCAGTTAAGAACGGCTCAACGGATCGCCGGATTTGGTAGTTGGGAATTTGATGTACAAACTGGAGTGGTCACTTGGTCAGAAGAAGTTTTTGACATTTTTGGACGCAATGTCGAGGATGGTGCTTACAGTTATGAAGAACTACATGCAGCAATTCACCCTAATGATCGAGATCATCACCGATCCTTGACTCAACAAGCGATCGAATACGGTCATCCCTATACAGTTGAATTTCGGTTCTATCGCCATGGTGGAGACTTACGTTACGTTCACGCACGTGGTGAGGCAATTTTGGGTTCAAATGGTCAGCCGATACAGTTGCTTGGTACGGTGCTTGATATTACCGAACGCAAGCAATCTGAAGAACAGTTGCGCCATCTCTCTGAACGATTGACAATCGCATTGCAATCCGGTGGTTTTGGTAGTTGGGAGTATGACTTTGTGCGATCGCAACAGCTCTGGGACGATCGAATGTATGAACTATATGGTGTTACCCCTGATAATTTTGCTGGGACATTAGATGCGTGGTTAGGTTATCTTCATCCTGACGATCGCGAGTCAATGTTAAATCAAATCCAAGAGGTTCTCGATAATCAGTCAGAATACAGTGCAGAGTTTCGGATCATCCATCCAACGGGAGCCGTTCATCACCTAAAAGCCTATGGCATTCTTCAGCGTAACGAACAACAAGAACCTGTTCGTATGATTGGCATAAACTACGATATTACAGATTTTAAACTGGCAGAAGAACAGCTACGCCAAATCAACAATCGCCTCACCCTTACAAATGCGGAACTTCATCGAGCAACTCGCTTAAAAGATGAATTTCTGGCGAATATGAGTCACGAATTGCGAACTCCTCTGAATGCCATTTTAGGAATGGCAGAGAGCTTACAGGATGAAATCTTAGGAGTAATCAACCCCCACCAAAAAGATGCCATCAGTAGTATTGAGCGCAGTGGTCAACATCTTCTAGAGTTAATCAATGACATTCTGGATTTAGCAAAAGTTGAATCTGGAAAATTAGAATTACAACTTTGTCCGGTTAAAATTAATCACCTGTGTATATCAAGCTTGAATTTTGTTCGACAACAAGCCTTTGCTAAAAATATTCAAATCACGACTGAACTACCGTCTGATTTACCAGCAATCATCTTAGACGAACTGCGGATTCGCCAGGTTCTCATCAATCTACTCAGTAATGCTGTAAAGTTCACACCTAACGGTGGCAGTATCAAACTGGCTGTACACCAGGAGCAATCTCAAGGACAGCCATTGCTCTGCTTTCAAATCACAGATACTGGAATTGGTATTGCTCTGGACGATATGTGTAAACTCTTTCAACCGTTTACTCAAGTTGATAGCCAGCTTAATCGCAAACACATGGGTACGGGTTTAGGGTTAGCCCTAGTGCGTCGATTGGTTGAGTTACATCAGGGACAGATTACCGTTGCTAGTGAAGTGGGCAGAGGTAGTTGCTTTACGGTTTGCTTACCGTATAAGACTGAATCCTCAGCGTTCGTAACACCAGCTCACGATAAGCAATCATTTGCCTCGGCAACTAAAGAACAAGATGCCAGTTTGCCTTCAAATCAAGCTTCAAATATCACCTCAACGTACACACCTACTAAGAGCTTGATCTTATTAGTAGAGGACAATGAGGCCAATGCAGCCACAATTTCTAATTATTTAGAGGGACGGGGATATCAATTGCTGCGAGCGAGCAATGGGCAGGAAGCAATTACTCTCGCTACGACACAACATCCCAATCTGATTCTGATGGATGTTCAAATGCCAGATATAGATGGATTAGAAGCAATTGCACGCATTCGTACCTATCCCCAACTGGCTCATACTCCTATTATTGCAGTTACCGCTTTAGCCATGACAGGCGATCGTGAAAAGTGTTTAGCCGCTGGTGCCAATGATTACATGACTAAGCCAATCAAACTAAAACAACTGGTTAATGTGATTCGAGGATGGCTGCAATGAAAACTCAATTTCAAATTCTTGTGATTGATGATGAACCCGGCAACTTCAATGCCATTGATAACTGATTAGAAGAAGACTATCAATTAAGCTATGCCTCGAATGAAGAAAAAGCATTTAATTTACTACAAACACACCTATGCTCTATGAGCACGATCTTGAACAGCCATTATTCTTGCTGCAACACCACTTTCCCGATCGCTTGCCCCGACTCAGCCCGTTGGTGTGCCGCTGCCACTTCGGAAAATCTGAACACCTGACTATCGAGTAACGGTCGCACCTGTCCAGCATCGACTAACTGAGCCAGTTGGGTCAAAATCTCTCCATGGCGCGATTGCTTCGCAGTTCCCTGAAGGGGTAATCGCTCCACCCCATACAGCAGTGGAATCAGCATATAGACCAGATGCAGCGTCAGCCCTTTCGCGTGCAGCAGGGTTAAATCTTGCTGAGATAGGGAAACAGTTGAGACGACTGTTCCATTTAGCTTTGCGGCTTTGAATGCATTTTGCAGATTGTCGTTTCCCACGGTGTCGAACACCACATCAAATCCTTGCCCATTGGTGTGTTCTGCTACAAACTCTTCAATCGGCTGTTGGCGGTAGTTGATAACGAAGTCGGCTCCTAATTTATAGGCGATCGCTCCTTTCTCTTCATTCGATACCAGGGCATAGACTGTCGCTCCTGCCCACTTCGCCAGTTGTACCCCGATATGCCCCACACCGCCGGTTGCTCCATAGATCAGCACTCGTTGTCCGGGTTGAACGTTGGCGCGATCAATTAGCCCTTCCCAGGCAGTAATTGAAACCAGAGGTAGCGCAGCGGCTTCTGCCATCGTCAGCGACTTGGGCTTGGGAGCTACGCGATCTGCATCCGCCAGCATATACTCCGCTAATGCGCCCCCCAACCCTTTTACACCGCCTGCACAGGCATAGACTTCATCTCCCGGTTTGAACGTGGTCACTCCCTCACCAATGGCTTCCACCACTCCGGCAACATCTCCATGCAACACAGCCGGAAAATCAGGGGCAATATCTGGCACTGCGCCCTGGCGAATTTTGTAATCCACCGGATTCACACTGGTTGCCATAACCCGAATCAACACATGATTGGGTAGGATTTGAGGAACAGGAACATCTACCGTTTCAAAAACAGCAGGGCTACCGAACTGGTTAATCATTTGGGCTTGCATTGCAATTGACCTCAGAACTCATATTCCATGAGTACCATTGAGAGATTGCTGCCCGAAAGGATTAACGGCAAAGTGCATTAGTTACTTTTTGGAAAACATGGTGAGCAAAACGAATTCCGACGCGACCCAACTCAATTACTTGCCTCAGCCTGCGCTCGATCGCATCGCTAACATGAACCTGTTCGACACCAACTGTGCAGGGCATCAAATGCTCGAACATATCGCCAACAAGTGGACAGTGCTGATTGTGTATGCCCTGACGCAGGGGAAGAAGCGATATAGCGAACTCAAGCAGCAGATTGTTGGCGTATCTCCCAAGATGCTGATCCAGAATTTGCGTAACCTGGAACGATGTGGATTGATCCAACGGGAGATTTATCCTACCGTTCCGCCACGGGTTGATTACTCACTGACGACCTTAGGAGAATCTCTGGTAGAACCCTTAGCGATCTTGGGAGAGTGGGCATATCGCCATATTCCAGAAGTAAAAGCAGCAATGGAGCAGTATGACGAGAACCCGAAAGAGAATTACTGGGAACCCAAGTAATTTGGCCGAGATTCATCTCTGAGCAAAATGTTTATTTATTCTTTTGGTGCCACTCCTGAAGAGTCACGAATGACTAATTCAGTTGGTAATCGGTAGGAGATGGGTTGACTCACACTCTCCAGGAGCAGTCTAGCTGCGACTGCCCCTTTCTCGACGAGTGGTTGTCGCACCGTCGTTAATCGGGGGCGAATTTGGGAGGCAAGGGGAATATCATCAAACCCCACGATCGATAAATCCTTGGGTACATGCAAACCCAGCGTTTCAGCAGCCCGTAAGGCTCCAACCGCAAGGCGATCGCTCATCGCCAAGATTGCAGTGGGTCGTGGGGTCTGATTGAGCAGGGCAAGTGTTGCAGAAAATCCGCTTTCTTCCCGATTCAACCGTTCTTCAATCGCCACCGTTTGAGGGTCAATTCCGGCTTCTCTCAGGGCATCCAGGTAGCCATGCAATCGGTCTAACGTCGAGGGAAAGGTGGTAGATTGCATCCGCTGATCATCGACTTTGCCTTCATAGCCATCAGCCTGCAATTCCATGGAAATAATGCCCAATCGGGTATGACCCAAACGAATTAAGTGAGACGTGGCTTCGTGGGCTGCCTGATGCTCATCAATGCCGACGGAGGGCACCCCCGTTAAACCGGGTCGATCGACTGCCACTGTTGGAAGATGACGTTCCAATACCTTAGCCGTAGTTATATCGGCATCTGGCGTGGAGTAAACAATAAATCCATCCACGACTGCCTGATTGACCGTATCGGCAATTAGGCCATCTTTAGCCATTGGCACAATTAGAAGACTGACCTTAGCGGGTTCGCACACACTCGCAATGCCCTGGAGAAAAGCGATCGCCACTGGATCACTGAATGCATACAGTAACGACTCATGAAAAATGACTCCGATCGCCCCTGCCTGCCCCGTTCGCAACAATCGTGCCGTTGGATTGGGACCCGCGTATCCCATTTCTTTTGCCGTTACCAAAATTTTTTCTCGCAGTTCTGGAGAAAGCTGATCTGGACGGTTGAACGCATTTGAAACAGTGGTACGTGAGATTCCCAACGCTTTTGCAATATCCAAAAGGGTTGCAGGTTTGGGTGAATCAGAAAATGTCATAACCGTCCAGAATTGTTGATCTGAAATCCGACTTAAGAAGGAGCCGAGAAACTTGATCGATCAAGATATCGCCTCTATGATGGTAGCGAAACTGAATCGATTCAGAAAACAATCCGACTTGTGGAGCATTCACCATGAGAACTCATCAACGGCAACTTCTTTATCGACAACTCGAATTTATGGAGTCTCCTGCAACTTCAGGTTCTTTTCAGCAGGGAGTGATTGAGGTCGTTCAACGAGCCTGGATGTCCTTCTGGAACGCGATGGCAACACAAGATGAGCCTCAATTTAAGGAGCGACGCGATCGCCGTGGACAACCCTACTGGCAAGTTTATGATCCTGTCGCTGATCGAACCTTTCACCTGGACTCGTTGCAAACTGTGTTGGAGTGGTTGGAAAATCGACACAACTGAAAATTCCAGGATTTCGATTTGGGCTGAATCGATTCAGTCGCCTATCACGACCCAACTCCACTGACTACCTATGAAACCTGACCGCCGCACAAGCACACCCTCCCATGCGCCTGCCTCCATTGGGATTGCGATCGCCTTCTACGCCTTCATCACCATTGGGGTTGCCGAAAGTGGCTTAGGAGTGCTGCTGCCCTCTATTCTAGATACGTTTAATCTAACCCCTGCAACCGTGACGTTTTTGTTTATCAGCCAAATTGCAGGGTATGTGCTTGCTGCCTTTAGCAGTAGTCTGATCAGCAGTCGGTTGGGATTAGCTCCCATGCTGTTGATTGCGGCTATCACCCTCACCACGGCTCTCGCTACCTACGGCTTAGCTCCAGCTTGGGGCATCATGGTCGCCGTGGGAACCCTGCTGGGGTTGGGCATTGGCTTGATTGATGCGGGGATTAACGCCTACATGGTGAGTGACCAGCGGGAGGCAAAATGGATTGGGCTGCTCCATGCCTTCTATGGCATTGGTGCTTTGTTGGGACCAGCGATCGCCACGACCCTGCTGCTGTTGGGGCTCAATTGGCGACAAGTTTATGGTGTGATTGCCAGTTTGGTAGCACTACTCATTGTTACGGTTGGTTGGGTGATGGTCGTCCACTATCCGCCCATGATGCGACGAACTGCGACATCCAACTCTCATGCGGTTGCCAATCTCCGGTTTGCGCTCAAAACACCTGCCGTTCTGATTTCAGGGTTGTTTCTGCTGGTTGCTGTGGGGACAGAAGCCTCTCTGGGAAATTGGGCATATACGGTTCAGCAGGTCAGTCGCGGCATTTCAGCCTCTATAGCCGGATATAGCATTAGTGCCATGTGGTTGGGATTTACGATCGGACGGGTGATGCTGGGCATTTTTGTAAACCGATTGGGAGCCGCTCGCCTGGTTACAGCGTCGTTGTCTCTGCTTGCGGTTGGATTATTAACCTGGTGGCTACTGCCAGAGCAATGGCTGAGCTTGCCTATCATTGGGTTTGCGATCGCCGCCATTTTTCCCACAACCATTTGGCTGATGCCCCAGCGAGTTCCAACCGCTGTTGTTCCTGCGGCGATCGGCTTTGTCACCAGTGTTGCCAGTTTGGGATCAGCGATCATTCCGACAACGATTGGCTGGATTGCAAATCGAGCAGGCTTAGAAATCATTCCCATGTTGATTTTGCTATTGGCGATCGCATTAGCTGTGCTGCATTCCTGGTTAACGAAACAGGATGTCTCATCTTTTGATGATTAGGGGCAACAATGACTGAACGGACTTACGCAGTTAGATCCCCAAACTCCTTTTCTAAGGCTACGGTGTATACACATCTCTGCTTTGTCAATGATGCTGCAATGAGTTCGAGAATCAGGCATTGGGAGATTCTCCCTCAAACCCCCTAGCAGAATGTGTTTCGGTTAACCCACAGGCACGCTTCGCATCGGTTCCAAGTCCGGGTGTTTCGAATCAGGTCAAGCCCCTTCAAAAGCTCAAAGTCCCCCAGAGCTGGGGGATTTGGGGGGTTATGATGCCGATCTAATGTTTGATTGTGGCAGATCACTGGGTAGGGGCGTTTCGCGAAACGCCCTTACGGAATCATGTGCAGCGAAGCCAATTCAAATTGGTATAACGAATGCCCATGTATTTAAGCGAAGCTAAGGATTGGTACGGCATACACAATTGAATTATTTCCAGATCATTGTGCAACCGCAAAATTTTGATAAAACAGCGCAAGAATCGGGCTTCAGGTTTGAGGGGACTTTTTCTAATCTTGAGTTATTGAAACCCAACTCAAACCGAGGAACGACTTATGAACGTTATCCAATCCCTGATTGCAACTGGCACAATCGCGATCGTCTCCTTCACTGCTCTTCCTGTTGCTCTGTCAGAAACAGTAAACCCTGCCCCTGTTACCGTTGAGTCTTCAGCTTCAATAGTTGAACTGCCTGCATCCTTCCAACCCGGACTCAATCGGGTTGTCTTCCAGAGTGAGGGTGAGCGGATGGTTGGAAACCTGTACCTGCCAACCTCCTATCAGCCCGGAGACAAGCTTCCCGTAATTGTTGTGACAGGTGCCTGGACAACGGTGAAAGAACAAATGCCTGCGGTCTACGCTCAGCGGTTAGCCGATCGCGGATTTGCCACCTTCGCGTTTGATTTTCGCTACTGGGGTGAAAGCGGCGGAACTCCTCGCCAATACGAATCTCCTGCGGCTAAAGTACAGGACATCAAAAATGCCGTTGCCTTTCTGCAAACCTTACCTGTGATTGATAGCGATCGCATCGGTGGGTTAGGCATCTGTGCCAGTGCAGGCTACATGGCACAAGCGGTTGCGGAAGATTCAAGCTTCAAATCCTTTGCAACGGTTGCCGCCTGGTTGCATGATATGGATTCACTTAACGCTTTATTTGGTGAAGAAATGGTGCAGCGTCGGATGGAAATTGGTCAAGCTGCCCGTGAACAGTACGATCGCACAGGTGAGGTGGCTTATGTTCCGGCGTATTCTCAGGGCGATCGCAGTGCAGCGATGTTCGGTGATGTCAGCTACTACGGCAGTACGGATCGCGGTGTAATTCCAGAATGGACAAATCGCTTTGCAGTGATGTCGTGGCATGAATGGCAAGGTTTTGATGCAATGGCGATCGCTCCTCAAATCACCACTCCAACGTTGATGGTTCATAGCGATGGTTCTGCTTTGCCGGATAATGCCCGTGAATTCTATGCTTCGTTGAGTGGCGAAAAGCAGCTAGTTTGGACAGAAGGACAACATCTCGACTTCTACGATCGCGATCCTCAAGTTTCAACGGCTATTGATGCGTTGGTGACTCACTTCCAGGCAACATTGTCTGATGAAGCATTTTAAGTTATTGGTCATTCGTTAGTAGTTAGTAATTGTTGCTTATTCACCATTCGTTATTTACACATGATCAACGAAAAATGATCAGCAACAAATGACTAATAATCAGCAATAAATGACTAACAATAAATGATCGAAAAAACTACAATCACCGAAATAATTGAGGAGACTCAGATGAGTGGACGCATGGATGGAAAAGTTGTGATTGTGACGGGTGGAAGTTCGGGAATTGGTCGAGCAACTGCCATTGCATTCGCCAGTGAAGGTGCAAAAGTGGTGATTGCGGCACGACGAGTCAATGAAGGCGAAGACACCGTCAAACAAATTGTGGAAGCTGGTGGAGAGGCAATCTTTGTCCAAACGGATGTGACTCAGGCAAACGAGGTACAAGCTCTGGTCGATCGCACTCTAAAAAAATATGGTCGTCTGGATGCGGCATTCAATAATGCAGGTTCTGGTAAAGGGATTCGGTTGATTGATTTGACGGAAGACGAGTGGGAACAGGAAATTGCGGTCAACCTCAAATCGGTGTGGCTCTGTTTGAAGTATCAAATTCCTGCCATGCTGAAATCGGGTAAAGGGGCGATCGTCAATATGGCATCTCAGGGGGCAATCCTGGGTGTTCCCAACTACACGGCTTATGGAGCAGCGAAGGGTGGTGCGGCAGCGTTAACTCGTGCGGCGGCGGCTGAATATGCGGCAGAGGGCATTCGGATTAATGCGGTCAGTCCCGGTGCAGTTGAAACAGAGCTTTGGGCAAATGCGCCTGCCGGAATGCTGGAACAGGTGGCAGCGGGGATTCCGATGCAGCGGGTTGGACAGCCCCAGGATATTGCGGAAACGGTTGTCTGGCTTTGCTCCGATGCGGCTGGATTTATCACCGGACAAAACATTGCCATTGATGGCGGCTATACCACCTCCAACTAAAACTCACTGAACTCTCATGAAAAAATATTGGATTGCGCTCTTTGCTTTTGTATTAGCGATCGCCCTCATAATGAGCTGGAAATCAGAACAACCTGCGATCGCCAATGACGCACCTACCAGCCAGGAACAAGCTAATGTTCAACTGATTCAGGATTACTACGCTGCCTATGCAGAAGGCGATCTAGAAGCCCTCAAAAACTTCTTTGCCCCCAATATCGTCTGGCGCATTCCTGGGCATCATCCCTTAGCAGGCGAAAAGCGTGGTGTAGACGAAGTAATTGCATTTTTTACCCAACTTGCACAAGGCAATTTCCAAGCCGATCCCATCTTTTTTCAAGCACAGGGAGACTATGTGGTAGACATCCACCGAGGCTGGAGCAATGTTGAGGATGGTGGAACTCAAGTCGATCAGCTATTCACACTGATGTTCAAAGTTGAGAATGGCAAAATCGTTGAGGCTCAAAACTTCCTGACCGATCAGCACCAGGCAGATGCTTTCTTCTGGAGAACCTATCCCCTCAAGCCGTTGCCCGATCGCCTCGCTCAGTAGATCTAATATCAACTCTCCTCGTTTAGAAAAAGTCATGCTCAAGAACAAACGCCGTCAAGTATTGCTGGTCGGAGGAAGTGTAATCGCCTCCACGCTTCTCTCCAACAAACTTGCAACGGCTCAATCTTCTAACCCAACCATGAACTCAACCACCGATCGAGATGCCATTATCAATGCGGTCAATCAAATTGCTATCATGGCTGATCTCCGCAACTGGGACGCTTGCCGAGATGCCTTTAGCGATCGCGTCGCAACCGATTACACCTCTCTCACAGGTGGAGAACCGTCAATCGTCAATGCAGAAGATTTAGTTAGTGGCTGGGAAACCTTCTTCTCACAAACCTTTAAAGTGACTCAGCACTTGATTGGTAGCCATGTTGTCACCATCACGGGAGATACTGCAACTTGTCTTTCCAACTTTCAAGCCCACCATGTTTATTTAGATTCTGCAAAAGGAACCTGGACGTTGGGTGGCATTTACGAACATGGTTTAATCCAAACGCCTCAAGGCTGGAAAGTAAACCGGATGAAAATGACCTGGACGTGGGAATCCGGCGATCGCCCTAACTAGCTACATTGCAAGCGATAATCCTTGGGTGTCACCCCGGTTGCTTTACGAAAATGAGTGGTGAAGTGGCTCTGGTTAGAGAAGCCGACTCGATAGGCGACTTCTGCGATCGCCAACTGAGTCACTGTCAACAGAACTTTAGCCCGTTCCATCCGGCGTTGAATCAGATACTTGTGGGGAGTTTCTCCCGTTGCAGCTTTGAAAGCACGAGCAAAATGAAACTGACTCATTGGAACCAAAGCTGCCATATCTTCGATCGCCATATCTTCTGCCAGATGTTCCTCAATGTAATCTTGAATTTGCTTTAGTTTTACAGCATCTAAAGCCCGACCTGGAACAACGAGCTTCTTTTGTGGCGTTCCCGATTCACAGTAGTTCCGTAACAAATGAACCGTCAGCAAATTTTTCAGCGACTCAGCAAAGAGGTTTCCGCCCAACCCCTCATTTAACAGTTCACCTTTAAACCAGTGAGCCACTTGAGTAATGGTGGGATCAGGAAAAATCACCCGATGGGTCAATCGCGTTTCTTCAGATAGGTCATTCTCGATTGCAATCTGCTTTAGATAATCCGGATCAAGGTAAAGCGTGACGTACTCACTCGCCTTCTCTCGGTGATGCCAGACAAACTCGCGATCGCCATACAAAAACGTACTCCCGGCAGGCAAAGCCGTGGTTTGTTTTCTACCATCGACAGACCAGGTCACACGATCGTGCGGGATAAATGCCACACTAATCGCGTGTTTGGGCATGGCAAACTCAAAGTCACCCACGCTTTCGAGCAGCCCATACTCCACCGTAATGTTCTGCCACTCCTTCTTGAGGAAAAGGGAAGGTTGCTCCGTCATCCGCCACCACTTCAGAAAACGTTACTGCCCTTATCGTATCGAAATATAATTTCCTGGCAAGCCCTCCGCTTCGCGGTAGTGCCTGGGTATCGTCTGCAATACCCGAAATACAGGCGTCATGTAACCCTGATTGCCGAATCCAGCTTTTGTAGCAACTTCAGCCAGCGTTCATCTCAAAGGGGGAATTGCGTTGCAACGCTCCTGATTCTGCAAAGCTGTTGAGTCAGTTGATCAAGACTCAATCCAATCACGGTAGCAAGATTACTCAAACTGGATCGCAAGAATCTACAAAGACAGCGATCGCCCAAAACTCGTAAGCTTATTGTTACCGTTCTAATTCAAAAAAATTCCTCTTCTGTTGTTGAGTTAGTTCACTCAACTTAATTCATATGATTGTCACCAATTAAACGCTCGAACTCCGTTTTGATGAGGGCATAACACTCACAGCTTGTTACCTCTAACCCAGGTCGATCTTGAATAGATATTTTGCCGTACTTGTAGGAAATAAAACCAGCATTTTGTAACTTAGCCGCGACCTCACTCACCCCTGCTCGCCGAACCCCCAACATTTGTGACAAAAATTCGTGAGTGAGGGAAAATTCATCGGTTCCTACTCGATCGTGTGTCAAGAGTAGCCAACGGCAGCAGCGTTGTTCAATCGAATGAACTCGGTTACATAATGCGGATTGGGAGATCAGGTTGAACAAGGCTTGCGTGTAGCGATGCAGCACCTCATAAAGTGCTGTACCGGGGGTAACTTGAGTCCGCAAATCCTTTGCGCGCATTTTCAAGCCATTACCTGGAATTTGAACCATTGATATTCCTGGGATTCTCTCGGCTCCCAGAAATACGGGCAGTCCCACCATCCCTTCATTGCCAACTGTACCCACCTCAATGAGTTCACCTTCTGAAGTGAGTGACAGCAGTGAGCAAACGCCTTTTAATGGAAAATACACAAACTCAATCGGCTCATTTGGCTGATAAAGCTCTCGTTTAAAGTCGAGGGAAACAAGTTCCAGGTAGGGCTGAAGCTGCTCAAATTCTTCTGTTGGCAAGCTAGCCAGAAGCCGATTATTAACAAAATTTAAAGATTCTTGGGACACAAAGATTGGCTTTCCAGTTACATCACTCGTATCTCATGGAATAACACAGAGCAAAAGATAAAACCCTCTGACACAAGGGGAAGAACACCTAAACAAGAACTGTACGCTAAAGTACAATGTGAGAGGACGCAATTGTACGGTTAAGTACACTTCTGTCTTTGACGGTTCTTAAGTTTGCGCTCTCATGAGTTCCCTTATCCAAATTCCGCAACATCGCATTTTCTCCCACTTTCCCAATATTGCGTTTAATGTTGTGGCATTGGCAGCTTCGATGGGGGGAATACCAACACTCCGTACCATTCTGTCTGCCTTGCCTGCCGATTTTCCAGCAGCAATTCTGGTCGTCCAACACCTCAGCCCCAACTCCAGCCACTTGCCTGAGGTCTTAGGCTATCGAACTGCTCTAAAGGTCAAGCCAGCAGCAACCGGAGATGTTTTGCGTCCGGGCACGGTTTACGTTGCTGTTCCGGCTCGTCACCTGTTGGTTCAGCCAAACGGGACACTGCTGCTCTCGGATGATCCTAAGATGAATTTTATTCGCCCAGCTGCTGATAAGCTGTTGATGTCAATGGCAACCACCTATAAATCACGAGCGATCGCGGTTGTCCTCACGGGTAACGGGAGTGATGGTGCATTGGGCGTGTTAGCCGTTAAGAAGTATGGGGGCGTGGCGATCGCTCAGGATGAAGCGACCTCTGAGTTTTTTGGTATGCCCGGAGCAGCAATCGCCACAGGACAAATCGATTGGGTATTACCAGTAGAGGCGATCGCCTCCAAACTACTTCATCTCGTGACATCGGCAGTTGTAGCCTGATGAATGGCGTTGCTGAATGCAGATATGAATTGCCCTCATCCCCAACCCTTCTCCCTAGGGTGAGGGCTGCAAAAGGCTTCAGTACGAAAATCATACTTCTATTTAGCAACGCCACTTTTTCTATGATTCTCAAGGCTGTAAATTAGGGGGGGCTAATTCTGGATGCGATGCCCACACCATTCGCCGAAGTCTAGGTAACTGACGGGCATAAAAAATGGATACCAGGACACAGACAACGCCACTGACGGCTACAGTAGTGGGCGCACCCAACAAGCTAACAAGAGTACCCTGAAACAAATTACCAAACGAAATCATGCCAAGGAACGACATATCGCTCAACACTCCACCAAAGGGAACCAGCACCAAATTGGGCACCTGACTGACAAAGCCCACAATTCCCAGTAGCACCGGCGATTGAGTCAGGTGATAGACCAACCAAACCATTGCCACCATTGTGATCCAACTGCCGACAAGAGAAAGCCCCTGACCGAGAAAAAACAGCCGATAATTTCTTGATCGGAAGGCTGGAAATGAGAGAGTTTGTTTAATGGAATTCAAGGGGGAATATACCTTTCAAAATCAAGATCGGAAATTCAATTAATTCACAAATTGGGTAGAAAATAGGCAGGGGTAGATTTTGTTAAAACGCCGACTGTAAGCTCACAGAAATTTGCTAAACCTGCCCTTACAACATTTGGACGCCACCGCTAACGGGCAAATATGCCCCAGTGATAAATCCTGCTGACTCAGATGCCAGCAACAGAATGGCTCCAGCAACATCTTCTGGTAATCCATTTCGCTTTAGTGGCACCCTTTGAGCCGAAGCATCTTTATGGGCTTGCGGTAATCGGGCAGTCGCATCGGTCAAGGTTAAGCCCGGTGAAACCACATTGGCGCGAATGTTATGAGGACCAAGTTCCAACGCCAGACTTTTGATGAACGCATCTAATCCAGATTTGGCGGTACTATGAGCAACAAAGCCTTCTCCGGGATCGCGGGATAAGCCACTGCTAACCGCAATAATGCAGCCTCGCTGGCGTTCTATCATGGAAGGAACAACCGCCTTACAGGGAAAAAACGCTCCTTTCAGTTCTCCCAGCAATTTTGCTTCAAAGTCTTCCCAACGGTAATCCACAAAGGGAGCCATTGGAAAATTTGCGTTGGCATTAATTACCAGCGTATCTATGGTTCCCAGAGTATCAGACACTTGTTGCACCATGGCATCGACTTGCTGTGGATCGCGCACATCGGCTTTGATTGCCATTGCCCGACCACCACCAGATGTAATTGATTCAACAACATCCTGCGCCGCTGGTTCACTGCCGTAATAATTGACACCCACCACAGCACCGTGTTGCCCCATTAGTCGAGCGGTTGCTGCACCAATACCGCGACTTGCACCTGTAATCAAAACGACGCGATCGCGCAGCAGTTGGGTATTATTTGAGACTTGTTGAGGTTGAGCCGTAACCATCGTTTGCTCCTGTTATTTTTGTTGGATTTTTTATGGTGTTGGACAAATGATGAGAATTGATTCCAACTGCCAGACAACACAAATGCTTCTAATACTTTTTGCGTATGGAGAGTAAATTCTTGCTGCTCTGGTTTACGGTTGATATAACTTTGGTTCAGCCATCAAATGTTCACTGCTTTGTTGAGCGGTGCGATCGCTCAAATAGATCAACCAGGCAAAAGAACTGTCTTTACTAAATGCCTATATCCAGAAAGCTCAGTATTACTCGTTCACATTTTTAGTTGTTTCAACCTTCACTTTAAAGAGCATTGATTATTAAGTTCTCTTTCATCAGGAAGAGCCATCAGTATGAACCCAAGCAACCAAGGATGAAGTATTTGGCTCAATCTAAGGAGACTAAGTTGTTGACTCTAGGTAAAACTTAGGTCAGCATTTGAAACCTAATACCGATTCAGGCTGTGATGGCTACACATAACCCCACCACCTACGGCACCTCCCCTTACTAAGGGGAGGTTGGGAGGGGTCGCATGTGTCGTGTTTTCAAATCAAATTGGTATAAGTTATACTCTCAACTTCTATTCAATGAAGTGTTGTTTGAAGGACACTCTAACTTTACAAAAGCTTTGTTTTTAGAAGACTTTAAGTTGTGTAATCGACTTAACGTGGATTCACACCAAGGCTTACTTGAGTTCTTGCCACAATCGCTCAATCAGATTGACCCTTAGGTAGTAGAGAAGCTGAAATAGGGGAACAACGTTGTCAGAAAAGCTGATGATTACTCAATCAATTCCCCAATATTGAAATCAATGCGAATCCATCGCTTGAACTTTCTTAAACTGTCGAGCAGTTGGAGGGGAATTTGCCAGTGATGCACCATCAAAAACGGAAGGGGGTCATCTACTCTAAAAATGGCTTCCTTCCCCTGCCAGATGGTGTTAATCCAGCGTTGCAGTTGTTTAAGCGATCGCACCTCATTCAACCGCCAGAGTTCGTGATAGAGCCAGTAGGTAGGTTTGCTAGAGGTCAATGGTCGCAAAGGTTCGGAGGGAGCTTGGGGGTCAAGGTAGGCAGCAGCGACACCGGGATGGTTGTAGAACATGGTGATTGCCGAGTGGGTGCGGGGGTTACACTCGATCGCATAAACCGTCCCATCTTCCGCTTGAATCAGGTCAAAAGAAGCCTGCCCATAGCCTGGAACAGCCGATAAGAACCGTTCGATCCAGGCAGCGATTTCAGGTTTATCGACCTGCTGATAATTCACCTGAAATGCAGAGGATTCGCAGCAGCAGTAGAGCGTTGATCGCCCATCGCGGACGGTACTGTGGGTGCAATATTCCTGCCCTGGAATGAACTCTTGCAAAATCCAGGGTTTTGCCTCGCTAATGGGCAAACGGTTTACAAAAGATGCCGTTGCCTCTGGCGTTTCGCAGGGAAGTTTGGTCAGGTCGAGCCGATGTTTGGCATCGTAGGGAATGCTTTTCAGAATGTATTTGCGTTTTTCGTTTGAGAAATCGAAGTTTAAGACCTGTTCCGGTGATGTCATTCGATAGGTCTTTGGAACCGTCAGCGAGAGCGATCGCGCTTGTTCCGCAAAAGCAAATTTATCGTCCAACATTTGAATTGTTTCAGCATCAAAATGACAAACCTCACAGTAATCCGCGAGTGGATGCTCAGTCATTCCGTCGTAATAAAGCACAGCGAAGATAGCAACGGGAATAAACAAGTCGATCTTCTCTTGACGAGCGATCGCCCGAAGCGTATCAACGTACCCCTGCAAATCCTTCGCCGGATCGGGCACGGTGTAGAATGCTCCAACCGTGTTGGAATATTGATTCCCGCTATGCCAAAACTTCTCCGTATCAATTAAGATTACCCGATGCCCAGCCGCATGAAATGAACGGGCAAGCTGGAGGGCTTTGGTCATTCTGCCGCCTGCAATCAAGATATTTTTGGGCTGCTCGGCTGTGATGAGTGTTGGTGAGGAACGGCGGAACCAACTCCAAAAGAGTGAACCAAGAACGATCGCCAAATTAAAGGGAAAGGCGATCGCTAATAACGCCAGTGTGCCAAGGTTTTGCAGAATCGCCCAAATGACAGACTGTAAATTGAAGGGTTCCTTTGCAACGGTCTTAACTGGATGGGGAGCGTTTGTTTGCCGGGTTGGTAGCGTTTGATAGGTTTCTGTCATAATCTCTACCCATCCCTCAAATCCGACGAATGAGCGTGAGTCCATCTCGAACGGGAAGTAAAACCTGTTCGGTACGGGGATCATCGGCAACGACTTGATTAAAGTGGGCGATCGCCTTTGCAGTATCCGATTGCTCTGACTCTGAGAGGTAAACTTCTCCTAAAAACAGCGTATTGTCTGCACAGATATAGCCGTTGGGTGCAAGTAGATTGCTGCCGATCAGTTTCTCGTAATACTCCACGTAACCCGCCTTATTCGCATCGATAAAGGCAAAATCAAAGGTTGCTTGATCGGCAATCAGTTGATCCAGGGTATCTGAAGCGGCACCCAATTTGATCCCGATTTTGTGACCGTGGGGCGATCGCTCAAATAAACGTTGAGCAAACTGGGCGGCGTAAGGATCAATTTCACAGGCAACCAGGCACCCGTCCTCCGGTAAGGCTTCTGCCATTGCCAGTGCGGAATATCCGGTAAACATGCCAATATCCAGAACCCGTTTAGCCCCGGTCATCCGCACAAACATTTTCAACGCCTGTCCTTCCAGGTGTCCGGTCAACATTTCTTGCTCTAAATGTTGTTCCGTTTCCCCTCCGTCAAATTTTGCCTGCCAGGGTTCGTGCTGCGTTTTTTGCGCGATCTCCGTTAAAGCGAGTGATTCGGGTGTTGTCGATCGCTCCAAATAGTCATCCAACCCTGCGATTAAAAGCAGTGCTTTTTGGAGATGGATAGCGAGATCGCCGGGAGTATCGGTGATTTGGGGTAACAGGGCGATCGCCTTCTCTAGATGATGAGCCGCAATTTTTACGGGCGTAATGGGGCGGGGTGGCGTTGCAGGCATCGAGTTCGTGACGCTGAAGGTCATACAGCACCTCCCACCAGCGAAGGAACAGACTTGACGAACGTCTCTTCTGGTTTCACATAGGCATCAATTCCGTCTCCTGCCCTTGGATAAGCGGCACACAGGCTCTTGTGTTCTTTCAGGGTTGCTGCCAATTCCTCACGGGTCAGGTCATTCACAAAGTGACAGGTACCAATCGGATGGGGAACCGCCGCCCGCAGTAGACCATCACGGGTCAAGGTAATCGATTGGGTAGCTTTCCAGAGGAGTTCAATATCTAAATCGGAGTGATCCAACGCTAACCCCAGACGGCTCATTAATCCCAGAATGCCATCGCGCTCCCCTAAAGAGATATAACCCCGACGTGCGGCAAGGGTTGCAGAAAACGCCATGTCAATGCTGACAGCGTGACCATGAAGCAACGGAGGCTCTGGCGTGAGTTCTAACGTCGGACTCCAGGTGTGACCATAGGCAATCACGCGATCGAGCATCAACTCATGCAAGTTGGGAGTTTCTAGCTCCAGCATGGTTTTGATTGATTCATAGTTCACCTGATGTCCCACATTTCGCAAAGAGATATCATTACTGCGGTAGCCAAAGTGGGTGTAGAGCAGATCTTCCCCGTAGCGATCGAGCAGGTCAAACACCTGCCGATTTGAGACAACGGCGATTTTGACCAGTTCTGCCATGCCATTGCGAATTTGATCAACAGGCAGCGATCGCAGGAATGAGAAATCGAGAAAGGTTGCTTTCGGCGCGTGATAAGCCCCCAGACGGTTCTTTAACTTACCGTGGTTAACCGCTACTTTGATGGCAATTCCAGCATCAATCAGACCAATCAAAGTGGTTGGAACTCGAATGTAGTTTGTGCTACGCCGATAGGCAGCACAGGCAAAACCCACCACATCGGTTACTAAACCACCCCCGATCACTAAAACGGGTTCTTTGCGTAAGAGGTTAAAACGGCAAAAGGCATCGATAATCGTTTGCCAGGTTGCGATCGTTTTACTGGGTTCTTTAATCGAGACGGGAAAGATCGTTAATTCAATCCCATAGTGTTGAAAATAATGCTGCAATTGAGCACCATACAACTGGTTGACGGTTTCATCTACAATCGCAAGACACCGTTTAAGTGTGGTGTAATAATTGGCTAGGTTTGATTGGCGAATATCAAATAGCCATTCAACGAACTGAAAATCAAATTCAATCTTTTCGTAACCTTCAACTCGAAAACCTGTTGAAGTTGTAGAAAGTTGTGCCTGAATATTGCTCATGGCTCTAGCGGTAATCCTGTTGAATGAAGTGAAATGGCAAACACAGGTCTGTGAGATAGCTCCAAATCGCTATCTCTAACAAAACCATGCCACCATGAATGACTTACTCCAGGCTGAAAGCAGCCTGAGATGAGGGTTGTCAAAACCCCTACAAGTTATGCAAAATGATTATCAGAACAAACTGCTTGCTAATTCTTCGGTCATTAGCAGATGTTCAGGGTTTATGGAGATAGAAAGCTTCAACAAAGCTACACATGGAAGAGCCAATCCGACGCTAGAAAATGAGAGTAAATAAACACTCGAATTCGGATAGACTTGGCAAACTCCCAGAAAGTCACGATTCCAAAGATACCTTTACATTGAATCATTGCGGAGGAGTACCAAAACTATCGGTAGCTTAATTGACTCCTGCAAACAACGAACTCTATCAATGGGCGGAGAAAACGTTTGTAATGAAAATCACTTATCCCCCTTCTGATGTCACTCTTGCTGACACAAAGTAGTGCCTATTGGGATTTTTCTAGCACACCAATCATTAATGACCTAATTCATCAATGCCCATCTCAATAGAAAAGTGGAACTGATCGGAGGAGCTTTACGTGGCATCCCGTTACGTGCTCAAGCTCATGGCAGTCTCTACGCTCACATTATTACTTGGCTAGGAGTTTATAAATCTGGTACTTCCAGTGTGAAGGGTTACGGTAATCTAACTATGCGTTTAGATGAAGATAATGAACCCGACCGGATGTGGTATTGTGACTCAAACAGAATGGTCAATCTCAACGAGGATAATTACATCGAAGGTTCCACAGTTTGCCTCTGGAGCATACCAACAATGACTGCGTTTTGTGCAATCGTTGTTTATGTAAAGACAAACTTGTAAAGAGGTGCTAAAGACTATGATGTCTGCCTAAAATCATCTGCTTTTTATTGTACTTTTACCTCGTTGCAGTTTAAATGGAGAGACTAGCAAGAGCTATAAGCCGTGCAGATGGCGCGAGCACTTGCTAAACCGATTATATACGCCATGAATCGGTAGACCAGAGGTACGACATTCATCAGGAGAGTGTTCTATGATTGCCTTACCTGGAATTGCTGTCCAAAACAAGATCTATGAAAGCTCAGCATCGTTGGTATATCGAGCCATCCGGGAGGAGGATGGTGAGGCGATCGTTGTCAAACTCCTGAAGCAGGATTATCCTTCTTCTCAAGAATTAACGCGCTATAAACAGGAATATCAGATTACTCGCTCTCTGAAGCTAGAAGGTGTAATCAAGACTTATAGTCAGCAGGCATATCAACACACGCTCGTTATTGTTTTAGAAGATTTTGGTGGAGAATCTATCGCAAGATGGATGCAGCAACGACCAGATTTTTCTCCGATGCCATTACCTGAGTTTCTTCGGTTGGCGATCGCGCTCACAGACACCTTGGGTAGAATCCATGCGGCCGGGATTATTCACAAGGATATTAACCCAGGAAACATTGTTCTTAATCCCGATACGGGTGTTGTCAAAATCATTGATTTTGGCATTGCCACTCAATTTAGCCGCACCACTGCAAGCTTTAAGAGCCACTATAGTTTAGAAGGAACCCTTGCTTATCTCTCGCCAGAGCAAACCGGACGAATGAACCGCTTGCTCGATTACCGCACTGATTTTTACTCATTAGGTGTGACGTTTTATCAGTTGCTCACCGGACATCTGCCATTTGAAACAACTGATATTTTAGAGTTAGTGCATTGTCATATTGCGAAACAACCGATTCCGCCGCATGAGATTGGGGGTGTGGGGTGTAGGGTGTGGGGTGTGGAGGATGCGTCATCATCCACAGCTAATGCAATTCCTGAAGCGGTTTCGGATATTGTGATGAAAATGATGGCGAAGGATGCAGATGATCGCTATCAGAGTGCTTGGGGCATTAAAGCGGATTTAGAAAACTGTTTGCATCAACTTGAATCAACAGGGCAGATTCATGCCATTCAGCTAGGGCTTCAGGATGTTTCTGAGCAATTTCACATCCCCCAAAAACTCTACGGACGTGAAGCAGAACTTGCAACATTATTGACAGCATTCGACAAAGTAACAGGGGGAGACGCGGAGAGTGAACAAATTGACCCCACACCCCACACCCCACACCCCACACCCCTAATGCTAGTCTCCGGCTATTCTGGTGTTGGCAAATCTGCGTTAGTGCAAGAACTCTACAAGCCGATCACAGCAAAACGTGGCTACTTCGTTTCAGGTAAATTCGACCAATTCCAACGAAATATTCCCTACAGTGCGATCGCTCAAGCTCTGCAAAAGTTGGTACAGCAATTACTGGGTGAACCTGACGAACAGTTGCAACAGTGGCGATCGCGCCTTCTCACGGCACTCGGTAGCAATGGACAGATCATCATTGATGTCATTCCCGAAGTTGAACTGATTATTGACAAACAGCCACCCATACCAGAGGTTGGGGCAGCAGAAGCTCAGAATCGTTTTAATCGGGTTTTTCAACAATTTGTGCGCGTGTTTTGCTCAAAAGAACATCCGCTTGTAATTTTTCTGGATGATTTGCAGTGGATAGACTCTGCAACGCTCAAGTTGATTGAATTGATCGTGCTGGATGAACAAACTCAGCATCTGTTTTTGATTGGAGCTTATCGAGATAATGAAGTGACTCCAACGCATCCTCTGATGTTGATGCTGGAGCGGTTACGAGAACAAAGAATAGTTCCTCAAGAGATTGTTCTATCACCCTTAACGATTGAGCCGTTGTGTCAGTTAATTGCCGATACACTGCACCAAAGTACCGATACGGTTTGTCCTTTAGCTCAATTAGTGCTGCATAAAACGGAGGGTAATCCCTTCTTTGTTGGCGAATTTTTGCGGATGCTGTATAGCGAGAATCTGTTGTCGTTTGATGCAAAAAGATTGGGCTGGCAGTGGGATATTACTGAAATTCAAACCCAAGCCATCACTGATAATGTCGTGGAGTTGTTGTTGAATCGGTTAAGAAAACTATCTAAAAACACACAGCAAATTCTCCGATTAGCCGCTTGTGTCGGTGCTGAATTTGATTTAGAGACGTTGGCAACCGTTTGTGAGCAAACTCCTGAGAAAGTTTCTTTCGATTTACTGGAGGCGATACAAGCTGAACTGATTCAACCGCTGTCTGAGTTGAACGAAAATCTGTTCGTTCAAGAATACAAATTCTTACACGATCGCGTTCAGCAAGCTGCCTATGCCTTAATCGATGAGCCGCAGAAACAAGTGGTTCATCTGCAAATTGGTCGTAATTTGCTTGGAAAAATGTTGCCGGAGTGCCTCTCAGAGCAGCTGTTTGAGGTTGTCGATCATCTCAATCACGGAATTGAACTGGTTACTGAACAATCAGAACGTGATGAAATTGCCCGATTGAATTTGATGGCAGGTCGGAAAGCAAAAGGGGCGATCGCTTACACCATAGCGCAAAAATATTTAACCACAGGAAGAAAGTGTTTATCAGATTCTAGCTGGAAAACTAACTATGATTTGGCATTGGAATTGCATGTAGAGACAACAGAAATAGCATATTTATGTGGTGAGTTTGAGCAGGTAGAATACTGGAGTGAAATTGTTCTACAAGAGGCTAAAACGTTCCTCGATAGCATAAAAATATACGAAGTCAAAATTCAAGCTGACATGGCGCAGAGACAGCCATTGAAAGCGATTGGTACAGCACTACAGGTTTTGCAACAATTAGGAATTCGCTTTCCTGAGCAACCCAGTCAGTCAGATGTTCAGCTTGAACTCAGCGCAATCACAGATCTTCTTAGTGAGAAGCCGATCGAGGACTTAATTAACTTGCCGGAGATGACAGAGCCAGAGACATTAGGAGCGATGCAAATTCTGTCAAGCATCACGATAGCTGCTCGGTTTGCTGCACCCACTTTGCTGCCTTTACTGGTGTCTAAACAAGTTAACTTATCCATCCGGCATGGCAATACGCTGACCTCTCCCTTTGCCTATGCCACGTTTGGATTAGTTCTTTGTGGAGTAGGCAAAAACATTGAGTCTGGTTATCAGTTTGGACAATTGGCACTGAGATTATTGTCGCAGTCGAAACCTCATTTACTTAGAGCAAGGACATTGCTCATCGCACATTATTTCATCGTTCACTGGAAAAAACATAGTAAAGAATCGTTAGAACCACTGCGAGAAGTCTACCAAAGTGGGCTAGAAACAGGAGATTTAGAGTCTGCTGCCTATGGTGCTCACACTTACTGCGTTCAGTCCTTTAGCGTTGGCAAAGAACTCGTGAAGCTTGAATGCGAGATGGCAATATACAGTGAAGCAGTGTGTCAAATCAAACAGAAGATATCACTAAGCTTGCTACAAATATTTCAGCAATCTGTTTCAAATTTGATGGGATACTCAGCCAATTCAACCCGCTTAATTGGCAAATTTTATGATGAAGAAACTAGCCTGCCACAACTAAAAGCAGACAATGATAGAATCGCGATCTTTTCTGTATATTTCAGCAAGCTCTTCCTATGCTATTTATTTTCTGAATATGCTCAGGCGATTGAAAATGCAGACATAGCAGAGCAGTATGGCATTCGTGATGCATCGACATCTCTTGTTCCTTTATATTACCTCTGTGATGCTCTGGCAAGACTGGCAATATACCCTGAAAGCGATGTTCAAGTGCAGTTAGAAATCCTCAAGAAAATTGCAGTTGAGCAGGAAAAAATGAAGCGGTGGGCAGATCATGCACCCATGAATTATTTGCATAAATATCATCTAATCGAGGCAGAGAAAGCGCGAGTTTTGGGTCAGTGGTTTGAGGCAGAGGATTTGTACGAACAGGCAATTCAAGGGGCTCAAGAAAATGAGTATCTTCAAGAAGAAGCATTAGCCTATGAATTAGCTGCTAAGCATTATTTGGCACGAGGGCGGCAAAAGATAGCTCAAACCTATATGAAAGAAGCGCACTATTGCTATGAACGCTGGGGGGCAACAGCAAAAGTCAAGGATTTAGAAACGCGCTATCCACAGTTCTTTTCTCAATCGTCCAGCATTGCTCCTTCAATTCACACCACTGCTGAAACAACCTCGAATACTTCACCTATTGCTTTTGATTTAGCGGCGGTGATGAAGACGTCACAAGCGATCGCACGCGAGATTGAACTAGAAAACTTGCTCCGTTCCTTGATGCAGATCTTAATTGAAAATGCTGGCGCACAAACTGGATATTTAATTTTAGACAATGCAGGAGAATGGGTGATTGAGGCTGCCTGTGAGCTTTGCGAGGGTGAAAGTGTTTGTGCTACGCAAGTGCTGCAAGCGACCCCAGTCACAGGTCATTTACCCGAATCCGTTGTTCAATATGTGATCCGAACTCACGAACCTGTCATTCTGAACCATGCAGCGCATGAAGGCAGTTTTATCAATGAACCATACATTCAGCGCAATCAAACTAAATCGCTTCTTTGTTTACCGTTGCTCAATCAAAGTAAGCTAGTTGGCGTGCTGTATCTGGAGAATCAGTTAGCAATCGGGGTATTTACACCAGAGCGATCGCAACTTTTACATCTACTATCCACACAAGCGGCGATCGCGATCGAAAATGCCAAGCTCTATGCCAAGCTTCGTAGCAGCGAAAGCCGAATTGCTCAATTTTTAGAGGCAGTTCCAGTTGGGATTGTAGCTGTCAATCCGATGGGTCATCTGGATTACTTCAACCAACGGGCCATTCAGCTATTAGGCCAAGGAATTAATTCTGCAATTGCACCAGAACAACTGTCAAAGGTTTATCAGCTTTATACGACGGGAACGGATCGCTATTACCCAGTTGACAAATTACCAGCAATTCGAGCATTGAGCGGCGAACAGAATTCTGTTGACGATATAGAAATTCACCAAAATGACGTAGCTGTTCCTGTTGAAGCCTGGGGAACCCCGATTTTTGATGAACAGGGTCACGTGATTTATGCGATCGCCGCCTTTCAAGATATTACTGAACGCAAGCAAGCCGAGAAATTGTTAGCCGATTATAACCGTACCCTGGAACAACAGGTCGCAGAACGAACAGCAGCATTACAGGCAAGCGAAGCCGAACTGCGCCTACGAGAACGGGAATTGCGGCTGATTACAGATGCTCTCCCGGTTTGTATCAGTTATGTGGATGCCAATCAATGCTATCGATTCATCAACCGCACCTATGAAGACTGGTTTCAGTGCAACCGGGATGACGTTTTAGGCAAACCGATTCGTGAACTTTTAGGAGAAGAGTCTTATCAAATTGCAGAACCTTACATTAATCAAGCACTGGCAGGACAACCCACAACCTATGAAACCGAAATTCCCTGTGTGTTTGGCAAAAAGTATACCAGCGGCTTCCTGATACCCGATATCGATTCCGATGGGCAGGTGCGAGGATACTACGGGCTAATCACCGATATTAGCGATCGCAAGCGTGCCGAGGAAGCCTCGATTTTAGAAGAACGCAACCGCATGGCGCGAGAAATTCACGACACGTTAGCTCAATCATTTACGGGGATTTTAGTCCAAGTCGGAGGAGCAACCCAGGTACTGATGGATGATGTCGAAGCAACCCAGGCGCATCTGGATATGATTGATGAATTGGCACGAATTGGGCTGAGTGAAGCGCGGCGATCGGTGTCAGCCCTTCGTCCCCAACTGTTAGAAGAAGGCGATTTATCAAGTGCCCTTCATCGGTTGGTAGCTCAAATGCGATCGACGACGGATACAGCTTTAATCTACGAGATGCAGGGTACAGTCTATCCCTTGCCGGCTGAGGTGGAAAATAACTTACTCCGAATTGGACAGGAGGCGTTGACGAATGCCATTAAATACGCCTACGCTCATGAAATTCGAGTCGAGTTAGTTTACGAAACTATTCAGTGCATATTACGGATCAAAGACGATGGGCAGGGCTTTGGAGTGGGGAGTATTCCATCAAACGGTGGATTTGGCTTACTAGGAATGAGTGAACGAGCAGATCGAATCGGAGCGAAATTGACAATTCAGAGTCAACCAGGGCAGGGTACAGAAATTGTAGTGGTGATTGGGGTGTAGGGTGTAGGGTTATGGGTAAGTTAGAGAGTTATCGTGATTTGGAGGCTTGGAAAGTATCAATGCGATTGGCAAAGGAAGTTTATCAAGCGACAGAAGTTATACCCAAGCATGAAATTTATGGATTAACTTCGCAGATCCGTAGAGCTTGTGTTTCTGTGCCCACCAACATGGCTGAGGGGTATGGACGAAATCATCGTAAGGAGTTGTATGAAAGTGCAGGACGTTTGCTTAACCGTCTCCTTCAAAGCCTTCAAAGGAGGATAGACACCCCTTGACTACTCCACACCCCGCATCCCATACCCCACACCTCACACCCCAAATCCGAGTTCTTATTGCTGACGATCATTCCATCTTCAGACAAGGATTGGCAACAATTATTGACCGTAACCCAGAAATGCAGGTGATTGCTCAAGCAGACGATGGACAACAGGCGATCGCCCTTTTCCGTGAACACCAACCGGATGTCACGTTAATGGATTTACGAATGCCCCAGGTTGGAGGAGTAGAAGCCATTACCGCGATTTGTGCTGAATTTAAATCGGCTCGAATTATTGTACTGACCACCTATGATGGTGACGAGGACATTTATAGGGGTTTACAAGCAGGAGCGAAAGGATATCTACTGAAGGATTCAAAACCCGACGAACTGCTTGATGCAATTCGTATCGTGCATCGAGGTCAGCAGTACATTCCACCCGATGTTGGGGCAAAACTGGTGCAACGGATGGGCAATCCAGAGCTGAGTGAACGAGAGCTAGAAGTACTCCGTTCAATGGCGCAGGGTATGACGAATCAAGATATTGCGGCTGCACTGAATATTGGTGAGAGTACGGTCAAGTCTCATGTCAATCGAATTTTGGGCAAATTGGGAGTGAGCGATCGCACGCAAGCTGTGATTATTGCGGTTAAACGTGGAATTGTCAGTTTGTAGGTGAGATTGAATCTGGTCTCCAACTTAAGTTGGAGATATTCCTCCATTTTGAGATGATTGGGTTTATCAATCACTTGATTGAATAGAATTGTCAACTCTGAATGGACGACTATTCAGAGCCAATTTTATATATTGAATGCATGCAAACAACAAATAGCAATCAAGTTGCAAAATTCAAGTTTGCTTTCACAAAGTGTAGACAAAAGAACGTGTAGCGGTTCTTGCGGAGTTATGCTCTGTGCTAATCGCTTGTAATTAGCGTGTTTCCCCTTCAGAGGTATCAGTGAGCAATGACTACAAACATCATCCATTAATCGTTCTACCTTCAACACATGACCACATTCAAGGTGTACTCAATTCTACTGTGGTGTTGGTCATGTACGGGGATTATCAAGATTCTCGAAGTGCAGACGTTTATCGCTTGATTAAAGTCATTCAACACCACGTTGTTTCACTTGGAGAGAATTTTTTGTGTTTTGTCTTTCGTCATTTTCCACAAACGCAAATTCATCCCCAGGCTCAGCGTGCAGCTGAAGCAGTTGAGGCAGCCGCTTTTCAAGGACAGTTTTGGCAGATGCACGACAGTCTATTCACCCATCAACGGATGTTAGGGGACGGCTATTTAATCGAGTACGCCAATGATTTAGGACTCGATACCTGCCAATTTCTACGAGATATGTGCCAACACGTCCATCTTGATCGCATTCATCAGGACATTGAAAGCGGAATTCAAAGTGGAGTAATCCATACCCCAACGTTGTTTATTAATGGCATTCGCTATTGCGATCGCTGGACTATTGAACGGTTGATGGCAGCCATCTTTGCTCCAAATAATTAGGTTTCTTATCATGTCTCAAAGAATCTCATATGACCGATTACAGCAAAGGAGAATAATGCGTTTCAAAACAACGCTTGCTCTCATCATTGGAGGATTACCACTGTTGATCTATCCGGGAGTATTTCTCGCTGGAGCTATGGGTCTTGCTGCCCCTTGGAGTGGAGATGCAGAGCGGTTGCTGATGGCGGTCGTTAAAAGTGCTCTCATTGGCTCTATTAGTTATCCATTGGTCTATTTTGCCTCTCTGATCGCTGCCCTGGTGATGGCAATAACTCAGAGAATAGCGATCGCGTTCAAAATCAGTCTCATACCCCTGGCTTATCTTCTGGTATTGAGTCTTCTGTTTATCGTATGGATTTTGCTGAATCAAGTTGGTTAAAAACTCATCCCAACACTTTTCGGTTCAAGAAGGGGTAAAGGGAAAATATCTTGCTTTTAGCCCTTTTCCCATTCACCTTGTCTCCTTAACCAAGCGGTATCGAAACTCATCCTGTTTGACCTCGTTGTATAGCCGTAGCCCCATACGATGGGACGAGGACGTGTCAGGAAGCTCCCCAGAGTCAGGGTTTGAGCCATTAGCTTTACCCTAAGTACAACTCGTCGTAAATAGGGGTGGGAATTCGGGGTGCAGGGGTGGAACCCCTGACTGGGGGCGAAGCCCCCATACCCCCTGGTTTTATTTCCAAATCCTATCTGTGAATCACAGTACTAAGCTTTCTGACCAAAACTATAAATCACAAGCGTGAGGTGGATATGAATTTAAAAAGTGAAATTGATTCGTTTTTGAGGCTTCAAGGCGATCGCAGTCTTTCAACTCTCTTGATTCAACTTGAGGAAGTAGAGGAGCAAATTGATGGCTTACAACAATCACGATTAGAACTGATTGAGAAGATTTCAAGTCAAGAAAACAGACACTTGTCCAGTAAAACTTACACTCTGGAGAGACAATCATGTTAACAAATCCAATGAATCACAACGGTCTTGTAGTACAACCCGATCAGGGAAAGTCTTACTGGGTGCTGGGCGATTTATACACCTTTAAGACAGTGAGCCAGGATACAAATGGGATGTATTCACTGATGGAAATGGTTGTTTATCCTCAGACTGGTTCTCCTCTGCACATTCACAGTCGCGAAGACGAATCTTTCTTGGTGCAATCGGGAGAAATCCAGTTCCAAATTGAGGAACAAACTCTGACAGCAACCTCCGGGACATTCATCTACTCACCGAGAGGTCAGCGTCATCGGTTTGCCAACATTAGTGACCAGCCTGCAAAAGTACTTTGTTGGATGACTCCGGCTGGATTGGAACAATTTTTCATGGAAATTGGCACCCCGGCTGATGATCCAACCGCACCGCCACCCCCTGTCACAGAAGCAGACATTCAAAAGACGATCGCTTTAGCTCCCCAATACGGCCTAACCATTCTTCCCCCAGCTAACAGCTAAATTGTCATTCGTTACTGGTCATCTGTCATCTGAATCATAGAGACGAATGACAAATGACCAATTAGCGATAGAACAATAACTCAAAAAACATGGAATTCATCATGCAAAACATCACACTTGACACGATTACTCAAGCGGTTGTGAACCATGGCGATCGCGGCAAATCTAATCCACGATTGCATGAAGTTTACGCAAGCTTGGTTCAACATCTGCATGACTTTGTGCGTGAGGTGAATTTGACGGAACCTGAATTACAACAGGGACGCGATTTTCTGAATCAGGCAAGCCATTACACTCAAGAAATTCCGACTGGAGAAATCCATTTGTTGACGGATTTATTGGGAATTTCGGAGTTGGTAGAATTGCTGCAAGATACCCATCACAGTACAGAAAGTAATTTGGAAGGTCCGTTGTATGTGCCGCATGCACCAGAACGGCAGATGGGCGACCCCCTTGGGGGTATCTGCGAAGCAGCGCGCATCGGCATTGATCCAGAAGGTGACGCGCTGTTTCTCTCAGGTAGGGTTTTAGATGTAAAGGGTCAACCGATCGCCAATGCTCTGATTGAGGTATGGCAACCCAATTCTAAAGGGCTGTATGACATTCAGGATTCCTCTCAACCACAGGGGAACTTTCGGGGACGTTTCAAAACAGATGCCAGTGGACAGTATGCCTTTGAAACGGTGGTGCCTCTGGGTTACAACGTGCCTGCCAACGGTCCATCAGGTGAATTGCTGCGGTTGCTAGGACGGCATACCTGGCGGGCGGCTCACATTCATTTCAAACTCAGTGCTCCGGAATACACTCCGCTGACTACTCAAATTTTTATCGCTGGCGATCCTCATCTGGATTCTGATACAACTTTTGCAGTGCGATCGGCAGTTGTTCAATTGAAAAAACACGAAGCACCAGAAGAACTGAAGGTGCGACAGCAAAGTAAACCATTTTACACAACTGAGTTTGATTTTGTGTTGAGTTTGATTACACCTTAAATCAAGATTTAAGTGCGTTGAATTTGCCTCTAACCTACAGATGATCCAGTAAACTTCCATGCTTCAAATCAAATAGAGATTGAAGAATGAGAGCAGCACAACACTTACTTCTCAGACTTCTACAACATGAATGTCTTTTCAAACAATTGCAGGAGGTCTAAATGTTTATTGATTACATCACACTTATGCTCATAAATCTGGTAGCTAGACTCGTTCTGCTAGTGACCTATGTGTATTTTGGTCTTGAGAAACCCAATCAGAAACACTGGATTCCAAGCTTTGGTGTCGTTGGTGTGATCTCGTTAGTTACTGGCTTGCACATGACGTTAGAGGAGGGGGAATTACCATGAGAAACGGAAAAATTGGCGTAGGTCTTATCGGTGTTCATCCCTCCCGTGGATGGGCGATGACTGCTCACATCCCTGCACTACAAACATCACCCGACTTTGAAATCGTTGCGCTGACAAATTCAAATCTAGGTGTAGCGAACGACGCCGCGCTCAAATTTAATGTACCCCATGCCTTTCAACATCACGAGGAGTTGTTAGCACATCCAGATGTCGATTTAGTTGTTGTCACCGTTAAAGTGCCTTATCACTTTGAATTAGTGAGTGCTGCAATCCAGGCTAGAAAAGCAGTGTATTGTGAATGGCCTTTGGGGAATGGGCTACACGAGGCAATTGAGCTAGAGCAACTTGCTGAAAAATATAACATTCATACAGTAGTGGGACTACAATCTCGCGCGATGCCAGAAGTGAATTTCATCCGAGACTTAATTCACGACGGTTATGTAGGCGAGGTTTTATCTGCATCACTAATTGGGTCAGGAATCATCGGTGGAGCAACCATTCCTGAACAATTTGCTTACACCTTGAATCCCAAAAATGGCGCGGGCATGATCAATGTTGCTTTTGCCCACGCGATCGATTCTGTAAGTTATGTGTTGAACTCTAGATTAAGTGAGGTGATGGCAACATTAGACACCCGAAGAAAGATGGTGCAGATCGTTGAGACGGGCACTATGGTTGCAATGGAAACACCCGATCAAATTGCCATCAGCGGCAAAATGGCAAACGGTGTTGTGATTTCTGCCCATTTCCGAGGGGGGTTATCACGCGGCAGTAATTTTAGATTAGAGATTAATGGAACAGAAGGGGATTTAATTGTCACCAGTTCACTGGGCTATCCTGGCGTTGGTGAAACGAAGATCCAAGCTGCTCAAGGTGCTGATGCGGCTGTGCGAGATCTTGATATTCCACAAAAGTATGTAACGGCAAATGCAGAGATAGGGGTTATTGCAACAACCGTTTCCAATAACTATGCCCTTCTTGCGAGTGACCTCAAAAATGGCACAAAAACGGCACCGTCATTTGCAGACGCTGTGACTTTGCACCGTCTTATTGATGCGGTTGAACAATCGGCTGCAACGGGTAGTAGACAACATTTCTAACTTGAAACTTCCAAAGGAGACAGTTCCATGAAACTTACAGGTAAAAAGGCATTGATTACCGGAGGCAACAGCGGTATTGGTTTTGCTACGGCTCGGCTCTTCATCCAGGAAGGGGCTGAGGTAGCCATCACGGGCCGCGATCAAACAACACTGGATGCCGCTGTTGAGGAGTTGGGCGCGAACGCTGTTGCCTATCGTGCAGATGTGACGGACTCCACTACTCGCACCGACCTTTTCGATAAACTCGGTCATCAGTTTGGCGAATTGGATATTGTCTTCGCTAATGCTGGTATCTCTGCAAGAACGCCTGTTGGCAGCACTGACGAAGCCATTTTTGAGAACATCATTCGCGTGAATTTAACAGGTGCTTTTCTGACCGTACAAGCCGCATTACCGTTACTCAAAGATGGTTCTTCTATCATCTTGAACGGCTCAATTATTGCTTCACAGGGGCGTATTGGTTCACAGGGGCGAGGCGGGCATGCAGCCTACGCAGCAAGTAAGGCGGGTATTGTCGGTATGGCGCGATCGCTAGCATCCGATCTCGCACCGCGCCGCATTCGGGTGAATGTCGTTGCACCAGGAGCAACAAAGACCCCAATCTGGAGCCGTAATCCCTTACCACCTGAGCAAGCAGATGAAATGGCAAAGCGTTTAGCAGCAACGATTCCACTGGGGCGTTGGGGAGAAGCAGACGAAATCGCCAAAGCTGTTCTCTTCCTCGCTTCGGATGATGCCTCCTATGTGAACTCTGTCGAACTTTTTGTCGATGGCGGTGTAGTCGGTTCTCCGTATGGTGGAGCAGTTTTTCAAAGTGCGTAAGTTTGAGCGATCGCGCCCCACACCCTACACCCCACACCCTACACCCCAAAAAGCACTGCAATATGAACACCTCAATGAAAGAACCCGATCGAATGAAAGCCGCTCGACTGCACCAGTACGGTAAACCTAATGTATTTGTCTACGAAGATGTGGAGAAGCCCATTCCTGCATCCAATCAGGTGCTGATCAAAGTGGAATCGGTGAGCGTTAACTTTGCCGACCTGATGAGAAGACGCAATGATTCCTACCCGTATCCCACTCCGCTACCAGCCATTTTAGGGAGTGAGGTCGCTGGCACTGTTACCGCAGTAGGAGAAGATGTTAAAGGCATCAAGGTCGGCGATCGGGTCTTTGCTGTACTCCCCAATGGCGGTATGGGCGGTTATGCTCAATACGCGATCGCAGATATCAGGCAAACCATTCCTATCCCTGAAGGGATGACCGTAGATCAGGCTTCTACGCTGGTGATTGCAGGGGTTACTGCATTCCAAATGCTACGCGATGTGGCACGATTGCAACCCGGCGAAAGTGTGTTTATTCCGGGTGCAACAGGAGGTGTCGGCAGCTACGCGATTCAGATTGCCAAAGTACTTGGTGCAAATCCCATTTTTGCGGGGGTGAGTTCAGAGTCGAAGCGAGATAGCGCACTCCAGTTAGGAGCAGATTACGCGATCGCCTACAGTCAGCCCAATTGGTCTAAAGAGGTGCGATCGCTCACCGATGGCAAAGGTATCGACGTTGTACTGGAAATGACTGGGGGAGGCGATATCTTTGATGAAAGTCTTGCAATTCTGGCTACGTTTGGTCGTCTTGTAGTTTACGGCAGCGTTGGACAAACAATCGGTGCTGTAGAGCCAATTCGTTTGGGTAGAGCCAATCAATCGTTACTAGGCTACTACATTGCTGGACAGTTTCAAGGAAAACCACGGGAAGCCGTTCAAGCCCTTCAAGATCTCTCCAAGTTAATCTTGTCAGGTCAAATCGAAGTCAAAATCAGCCACATTCTGCCCTTGAGCCAGGTCGTAGAGGCGCATGAAATCCTGGAGTCGAGGCGATCGACGGGCAAAATCATTCTCAAACCGTGGCTCAACTAACGTCAACAAGTCGTATTGCAAAGCTACAACGGAGGTATTTCTAACAATGCACGCACTGATTCTAGATGATTTTCAAACAGCAACTTTTCGTAGCGTTGATATTCCGCAACCGGAACCGACTGCTAATCAAGTCTTGGTACGGATTAAAGCAAGTGGAGTTAATCCACTTGACAGCAAAATCCGCACTGGTAAAGCACCTCATGCTAAACCCGTTCTTCCTGCCGTGTTAGGAATTGACATGGCTGGAGTTGTGGAAGCCATCGGGCAAGATGTCACCACATTTCAGGTTGGCGATGAAGTTTACGGGATGACAGGTGGAGTGGGTGGAGTGCAAGGGTCACTGGCCGAATTTGCGGCGGTTGATGTGGCTTTGCTGGCAAAGAAACCCACTAACCTCACCATGCGAGAAGCAGCCGCTCTGCCGCTGGTATTTCTGACGGCATGGGAGGGGTTAGTCGATCGCGCCAATGTACACGAAGGTCAAAGAGTCCTTGTGCTCGGTGGTTCTGGCGGTGTCGGTCATGTTGCTGTGCAAATTGCTAAAGCGCATGGGGCTAAAGTATTTGCGACTGCTTCAACTGCAAAGCATGAGATGGTGCGACAACTCGGTGCTGTACCCATTGACTACCACAACACCACGATCGAAGAGATTGTACAAACATTTACAGGCGATCGCGGCTTTGATGTCGTCTACGACTCGGTGGGTGGCTCCACGTTGGATGATGCGTTTAAGGCAGTTCGCAATTACGGCCACGTCGTCAGTAATTATGGTTGGGGAACCCATTCTCTGATGCCCATTTCACGCAAGGGTGCGACCTATTCTGGCGTGTTTGTACTTCTGCCTCTATTGACTGGTGAAGGTCGCGCCCGTCATGGTGACATTCTACGTCAGGCAACACAGTTGGCGGAAGCTGGGCAACTGCGTCCAGTCGTTGACCCTCGCCATTTCACATTAGAGACAGCTTTGTCCGCCCATGAAGCGGTGGAGCAAGGAACAGCCCTCAGCAAAATCGTAATTGACTTGTAAAGGACACAAACACCATGAAGGGCGTTGCTGAAATGGTAATGCTAGATTGGGTATGATTCAGGCATGAAATGCCCCCAATGTAACTCCACTCAAACGGCATTACTTGGCGCGACTACACCGGAAGACCCTGTGTTACTCCAAATCCACTGAGATGTTGAAGTACTCTCTGCGTTTGCTCCTAGTACAGCAAAAAATAAGTTTTGAAAGGGGTGAAGGGGTTCCACCCCTTCTTTGGGGCGAAGCCCCCAAACCCCCTACATTGCAGAACTTTGTGTTCGCAACACTAGTATCGAACGGTTCCTCTGTTCGCTTAGCTCATTACAGCTTCAGCAACGCCTTTTTCTATTTATCGCAACAGTTCCAGTGATGATGGATGCAACTCTCAAGTATTAAATTTTTAATTATCTCAGTCGTGAATCTCCGTCAGCAGTTGCCGTTTATAGAACAATGAATGAGTGATGAATTGCAGAAGTAGAGGAGTAGAGGAGTGGAGGAGTAATTCCCTAGTTCTCTTCTACCCCTCTAATCCCTTACCACTCGTCGCGAGCGATCGCACACAAGCAATATCTAGGCGTATTGGAACTGGTTTGAATTGGTCAAACTTACTGACTGATAAGACACATTCTGGAGGATGCCGACCAATTCAAACGAACCTGATTGCAGACGATATATCCCTAAACCAGTGATTCCTGAAACACCAGAACCACCAATGACGTAATCGGAGCTAGACCCATGCAGGGTAATCTTATCCTGGTTAGCGTTAAAGTCCTTGATTAGAGCATAGTCAGAGGTGCCAAGAGACCCTGAGTAACCATCGTCATAATACGCTTCGTAAGAATCACCCAAAACAAAGGTATCCGCTCCACTGCCACCAGTTAATTCATCAATCTCCCCTTGTCCAGCGTTCCATTCGTCCCACTGAACTCCAGTCAGTAAGTCGTTACCACTACCTCCCATAAGGTAATCGTTTCCTTCTCCTCCATGGAGCCAGTCATGATCTCCTTCACCCCACAAGGAATCGCTGCCAATGCCACCATGCAGAGTATCATTACCCGAACGCCCTAACAGGGTGTCATCACCTGCATCACCAAACACAGTATCGTGATCCAAACCTGCATCAATGATGTCACTTCCACCTAAGCCGTAAATCAGGTCATTTCCCGCAAGACCGTAAATGATATCAAAGGCTTCACTGCCATAAAGAGCAGCATGATATGCACCATCGGAACCAAAGGTATTGTTGTCGCTGTAAGAAGAACCGTAAGTAGCCATTTTCAATCTCCTAATTGGGGGCTAGTTCTAGGAGGTTTGATGCTAAAGCAAAGCCAGATTTATAACGGTCAATGGAAGTGTCCGCCGTAAGCATGAATCCTCTCTATTGAGATATCGGCTGACTTCTCACAAATTACGCATTGAGTTGATGAATTAACAGAGTAAGATTTTGTGTGGATGAGCAAATATAACTTTGGTCAGAAAGCTTAAGGCAAAGAAAGTTTTCAGTACAGCAGATGTTGTGAATGCATCATGATACTAGACCATAATCAAGGTGGATATCATGATGCATTTACAATAAGCGGGTTGATGCTAGTTGTTGATCAAGAATTGCACTGAAGAGATGTTGCTGGCTGAAACGTTCTTAAGCACTGCCAGCGTTGTGGTTGCTGTTCCTGCACCAATTCCATCTGTGTCAATTTGAATTTGCGTGTTTGCTCCCACCTGTTGCAACTGCACAAACTGGGTAAATTTTACAAACGCATTAACCGCTGCAAACTGTGGTTGTGATAGCAGAGAACGCAAATCAATTAAATCGCCGCTTCTGAAGTCAGTAATGGTATCCACACCATCAGCGAGGTTCTCAAGAACAAAGGTATCTCTGCCTTGATTTCCAGTAAGCGTGTCGTTGCCGCTGCCACCCACTAAGATGTCATTGCCCTTGCCACCGATCAAGCGATCGCTGTCAGTACCACCTTTGAGCAAGTCACGACCACTGCCACCATGCAAGCGATCGTTCCCTTTACCACCATCTAGGAGGTCATTGCCCTTGCCACCAAAAAGCGTATCATTACCGTCTTCCCCATAGAGCCAATCTTGTCCAAACATTGCTTTTGCAAATCCACTTTTTAGCAGATCGTTGCCATCTCCACCCTTGAGGACATCATTCCTCCAGGTGCCAAATATTGTGTCTGCCCCAGACGTGCCTTGATAGGTTGTGCTTGCTTGCTGTGCGTTGAAGAAGACCGAAGGGGTTGGAATACCAAGCTCACCGACGAGTTGCTCAACTGTCAAGGTAAAGATATTGCTGGTGCTTGCTCCTTGACTATCCGTGGCTGTGATCTTCAAGCTGAGGTTGCCCGCGTCAGCCAAGTCAGGGGTACCACTGAAACGGTGGGTGTTGGCATTGAAGGTCAGCCAAGCGGGTAGAGGACTACCATCCCCAAGGGTTGCACTAAGAGTTAGAGTATCCCCCGCATCTTGATCTGCAAATGTGTTGGCAGGCAAGGTAACGGTAAATAGTTCTCTAACGCGAGCAACTTGAGGGGCGATCGCCCCTGCTACAGTTGGCGTATCATTAACGCCGACTGCGGTAACGGTAACGGTTTGGGTAATACCATCCACACTGGCAACATCAAAGCTATCAGTGACAGTTTGACCAGCTTTAAAAGCCTGAAGTTTTGTATTGTCAGCAGTGTAAGTCCAAGCTCCAGCCGTATCCACACTGAAGGAACCATAGGTACTTGCTACTGAGCTTTGAGCAACAAAAGAAGCTTCTCCGGTATCAACATCAGTGATAGAAAGTGTACCGTTTGCGGTAAGGGTTCCATCTTCGGTAACGGTGCCTGTAGTGTTACCACCAATAGTTGCAGGGTCATTTGCACCATTAACCGTGATGGTAATGGTCTGAGTTGTGCCATCTACACTGGCAACATCAAAGCTGTCAGTGACAGTTTGACCAGCTTTAAGAGCCTGAAGTTTTGTATTGTCAGCAGTGTAAGTCCAAGCTCCAGCCGTGTCGATGTTGAAGGAACCATAGGTTCCAATTGCTCCAGTTTGGGCAACAAAGGAGGTTTCTCCGGCATCAACATCAGTAATGGAAAGAGAACCGTTAGCCGTTAGGGTTCCATCTTCGGTAACGGTGCCTGTAGTAGTACCACCAATAGTTGCAGGGTCATTTGCACCATTAACGGTAATCGTAATGGTCTGAGTTGTACCGTCTACACTGGCAACATCAAAGCTATCAGTGACAGTTTGACCAGCTTTAAAAGCCTGAAGTTTTGTATTGTCAGCAGTGTAAGTCCAAGCTCCAGCCGTATCCACACTGAAAGAACCATAGGTTCCAATTGCTCCAGTTTGGGCAACAAAGGAGGTTTCTCCGGCATCAACATCAGTAATGGAAAGAGAACCGTTTGCGGTAAGGGTTCCATCTTCGGTAACGGTGCCTGTAGTAGTACCACCAATAGTTGCAGGGTCATTTGCACCATTAACCGTGATGGTAATGGTCTGAGTTGTTCCATCTACACTGGCAACATCAAAGCTGTCAGTGGCAGTTTGACCAGCTTTAAGAGCCTGAAGTTTTGTGTTATCAGCAGTGTAAATCCAAGCTCCAGCCGTATCAACATTGAAAGAACCATAGGTACCTGCTACTGAGCTTTGAGCGACAAAAGAAGCTTCTCCGGTATCAACATCAGTGATGGAAAGAGAACCGTTAGCCGTTAGGGTTCCATCTTCGGTAACACTTCCGGTAGTAGTACCACCAATAGTTGCAGGGTCATTTGCACCATTAACCGTGATGGTAATGGTCTGAGTTGTGCCATCAATGCTTGCAACATCAAAGCTATCAGTGGTAGTTTGACCAGCTTTAAGAGACTGAAGTTTTGTGTTATCTGCGGTGTAAGTCCAAGCTCCAGCTGTATCAACATTGAAAGAACCATAGGTTCCAATTGCTCCAGTTTGGGCAACAAAGGAGGTTTCTCCAGTATCAACATCAGTAATGGAAAGTGTACCGTTAGCCGTTAGGGTTCCATCTTCAGTAACGCTTCCGGTAGTAGTACCACCAATAATTGCAGGGTCATTTGCACCATTAACCGTGATGGTAATGGTCTGAGTTGTTCCATCTACACTGGCAACATCAAAGCTGTCAGTGACAGTTTGACCAGCTTTAAGAGCCTGAAGTTTTGTGTTATCTGCGGTGTAAGTCCAAGCTCCAGCCGTATCCACACTGAAAGAACCATAAGTACCTGCTACTGAGCTTTGGGCAACAAAGGAGGCTTCTCCGGTATCAACATCGGTGATGGAAAGAGAACCATTTGCGGTAAGGGTTCCATCTTCGGTAACACTTCCGGTAGTAGTACCACCAATAGTTGCAGGGTCATTTGCACCATTAACCGTGATGGTAACGGTTTGGGTAGTACCATCCACACTGGCAACATCAAAGCTGTCAGTGACAGTTTGACCAGCTTTAAGAGCCTGAAGGTTTGTGTTATCTGCGGTGTAAGTCCAAGCTCCAGCCGTATCCACATTGAAAGAACCATAGGTACCTGCTACTGAGCTTTGAGCAACAAAAGAAGCTTCTCCAGTATCAACATCAGTGATGGAAAGAGAACCGTTTGCGGTAAGGGTTCCATCTTCAGCAACGGTGCCTGTAGTAGTACCACCAATAGTTGCAGGGTCATTTGCACCATTAACCGTGATGGTAATGGTCTGAGTTGTACCGTCTACACTGGCAACATCAAAGCTGTCAGTGACAGTTTGACCAGCTTTAAGAGCCTGAAGTTTTGTATTGTCAGCAGTGTAAATCCAAGCTCCAGCCGTGTCGATGTTGAAGGAACCATAGGTACCTGCTACTGAGCTTTGAGCAACAAAAGAAGCTTCTCCAGTATCAACATCAGTAATGGAAAGAGAACCGTTTGCGGTAAGGGTTCCATCTTCAGTAACGTTTCCGGTAGTAGTACCACCAATAATTGCTGCATGGTTGACATCAGTGACGGTGAAGCTCCAAGTCGTATTGTCTCCAAATCCGGGATAAAAGTTGCCGGAAGAGTCTCGGAAGAGATAACCAATCGTGACGTAATAGGCTGTACCCTCTGTTAAATCTACGCTAGGGTTGATAGTTACAACCCTATTGCCAGAGCTAAGTGTAAAATGCTCAGGAGAATCAAATGCTTCGACGAAATTGCCATTATCCGATCTCCATATGACGACGCTGTCCCACCAGTATTCGATTTCAACTGGTTCATTAAAGGTAATGACCAAGTTGCCACCAGGAGCGACTGAAGTCGAAAAAGTTGCAGTTGGGGGAATAGAGTCAGCAGCTGTAAAGCTCCAGGTATTTTTATCATTGATTCCGGAATAGCTGTTATTGGCTACATCCTTGAACGCTCCACTATCAACCGTAACGTAGTAGCCTGTATTTGCAGCTAGATCAGTTGTGAGATCAATCGTGACCGTTTGACCATCTGAGCTGAGTACAACTTGCCCAGAAGTAACACCGATCGTCTCTACCACCGAATCATCGCTGGTTCGCTTAACGACAATGTTGCCTGTGCCTTTTGTAATAGGCTCATTGAAGGTGGCAACGAGGTTGTTTGTCGAGGACTCAAAGTTAGAGTGAGCTAGCTGCGGAGGAGCAGTATCCTCTACCCTGAAGCTCCAGGTCGTCTTATCGCTCACTCCTGCATAAACGTTGTTGGTCAGATCCTTGAAGGTGCCGCTGTCGATCGTGACATAATAATCAGTTAGATTAGACAGATAGGTATTGGGATTGATAGTAACCGTTGTTCCATTAATTCCAACTTGATTAGATGCCACGTTGATTGTTTCAACGATTGAGTCATCGCTGGACTTTTTGATAACAATGTTACCTGTGCCCTTCAACACCATTTCGTTGAAGGTCATCACCAGATTGCTAGCAGGATCAATATCCGTTGAGAAAGTTGCGGTTGGAGCTGTGTCAGGAGGTGTAACCGTAAATTGCCAGGTTGTTGAGTTACTCATGCCTGCAAAAGCGTTATTTGCCAGATCATTGAACGCACCGCTATCGATCGTGACATAGTAGCCTTCATTTGCTATTAAATCGTTGCTGGGGTCGATCGTAATAGTTTGCCCATCTGGACTTACAGTCACTTTGTTAGAGGCAATGTCGATCGTTTCAACAACAGAGCCATCGGACATTTTTGTAATAACAAGAAAGCCAGTTCCCTTTGTTACAGGCTCATTAAAGTTAATGACTAAATTGCTTGTAGAGGAGACTTGAGTTGAATAGGTTGCTGTCGGGGCTATGCTATCAGGCACAATCAACGCGACACTGCCTGCAATTTGGAGCGTTGGATCAGTCGGCATTCCACCGTATTCAACAATATAGCCTGGCAGGGAGAAGTTCCCGCCGGGTAAGTCATTCCACTGCCCTCCACTTAAAAACTGAGCGTAATCCTCATCACCAACATTATTCGGTTCACCAGGTGCCCAGTTCGAGTAGGCTCCGTTAATGCTACTTCCATTGCTCAATCCCTGCCAAAAAGGAGTTCCCGCTTCCGGTCCCGTTGCCCATTGCCACAGACCTTCGACATCCGCATCGCTTGCTCCAAGCCAACCATTGCTTTGCAACTTGTTACTGACGAAGGCATATTCCTGGGCACTAGTCGCAGTTAGCAAGTAGCCCTGAAGACCAAAGTAACTTCTGCTTTCGGCATTGGCTTTGGCTTGCACCCAGGAGCCATAGCTAGATACATACTCATAAAAGTGACCATTGCTCGGGTTAACGAGGTTAGCTCCGAGAGAAAATTGAATGTATCGACCATTGCCAGAAACCGCACCATTGCTGTAGTAAGTTACCTGTTGAAGAGTAGCTTCGTAGGTGCTGATTGAGGCGTTTCCCGTTAGGGTAAGCAACCCTTTGTTAGTGTTGTAAGTCCAGGACAACCCGTTAATTGTGCCGCTCATTGCGGTGCCTTGCCCATTGATACCCAGGCGATCGCTGCTGACAAAGCCTGTACCCAGTGACACCTGCGCCCCATCCAACGTGGTTTGACCGTTGGGATCGATTGTGAGACCTGCTGCAATAACCTGTGGAGTGGTGCTAGCAGTTATTGAACCAGAAACATTTAGAATTGGGGACGCCATAGTTCAACGTTTTCCTTTAGTGAGCGAAATAGATGCAATTAGGGATAAAGTTGTGAAAGCAAGTCAAAACAGCACAGTTTCACAAAACTGCACAGCATTAGAGTTAAATAGTGATTTGCCTTGTTTGACGAAGGGAAAGCCGTGGAAGACGATGAAGTAGTTACGAATGATTAGAGAATGTCTAAAAAGCAGACAAGTTACTGCATTTATTTCCTAAATTCGTCAAGTGTGAGAGGTTCCAATTCGTTTCCGTAAAATTAGGGGGCTAGGGAAGCAAATTGGTTGACTATCAAATCTTCCAGACCCCTCTTCAGGAGGTGAAGAGGTAGTATGAAGCCTGCTTGCACATTGCTCAGAGCAAGGCTGCAAGAGCCTACTTTTATACAATGCCCAAATCAGTACAGCAACTAACAATGATAGTTAACCTTTGTACTATTAAGAAGATAAATAATGCCAATTCCTAAAAGTAGAACGGCAGATAGGGTAGGGGCGGTTCGCGAACCACCCCTACCAATGTATGGATGCATAGTCTAAATTTATAGAAACGGTATGACCGTAGCTACATTCGATAGGGCGGAGGCGAGTCAGAAATCTCCCCTAGAGGCAGAGTTTGAGCTGTAAACTTTGTCATAAGATTTCTGACCAAAGCTATACACTTCAAAGATCCCCTCAATAGAAGGGGATCTTTTTGTGAAAGAGTATTTTTAAGAATTGGTTCTGCGTTTAAGGATACCCCCAACTCCTAAAACTCCGATCGTCAGTAGCCCTAGTATTGAGGCAGGTTCAGGAACATCGGCGATCGGTTCAGCATCAAATGCGACATCGATATCCTCATCCACGACTTGCAACACGCTTTCCTGATTAAATTGCTGAGTGTAAGCCGTAATAATTTCATCGATCGCGTTTTCATTTTCAACAGTGTCTTCGAGTAACAACCGCACGACTTTCGATCGCTCCTCAATAATGGTGCCTGTACTGTCTCTGAATTGTCCATCTGTATCAAAAATAGTTAAGCCAAGTGGAAAGCGAGGGGTAATTACGCTATCTACAAATGCTTGAAATTGGCTTTCTGAAACCTCACCGCCTCCTGAAATGTTACGCCCAAAGAACAAGTCGGTTAAAATTAGTTCAGGAGTCGGATCATTATCGATGACATCTTCATCAACATCAAAACCAACAGCTACATCTTCGTTAACAGCAACTAAAACACTTTCCTGGTTAAACTGTTCGATATAGGCATTAATGATCTCATCGATCGCTTCCTCATTTTCCACAGTGTCTTCTAATAACAGTCGGACTATTTTCGACTGTTCTTCAATAATTGTGTTAGTGCTATCTCGGAACTGTCCATCCCCATCAAAAATAGTTAATCCTGCTGGAAAACGAGCTGTAATGATCGCATCCACAAAAGCTTCAAACTGAGACTCGGAGACTTCTCCTCCACCTGGAATGTTGCGTCCAAAGAACAATTCCACTTGAATCAGTTCAGGAGTTGGATCATTGTCAATTAAGTTTTCACCTGCTCCAAAACCAACCTGTAATTCGTCTTCATTCGTGACTTGTAAAACACTTTCCTGATTAAACTGTTGTAAATACGATGCAACAATTGCATTAATAGCTGCATCTGTTTCAGGTGTATCTTCAACAAACAGAGTCACTAACTTGGATGGCTCTTGAACTAATGTTCCTGTGCTATCTAAAAACTGTCCGTTTGCGTCAGTGATGGTTAACCCTGCTGGAAATTGAGGCGTAACAACGGAGTCTACAAACACTTGAAACTGCTCATCTGAAACTTGCCCGCCCCCCGAAATATTTTGCCCAAAGAACAAATTCTTTTCAATTAATGCCGCAGCACTGACCGGAACACAATCAGCGGCGATCGCCACTGATACCGTTGCTGTCATCGTCATAACAGCCGTTTTGAGTTGACTGACTGTGCGCTTCATGAGAGCTATCTCCGCTGATGATAATAATCCCTCATGAGCTTAAGGCAGTTGATTAGAGCTTGTCAGTCAGATAACATCAGTCTCGTCATCGGAAAAGATCGGAAAAGATCGGATTTAATAATCGTTTGTTAAATTACATGTCAAATTGCAGGATTAGCTGATCAATTTTCTGGAGTCGTACAGATCGCTAGTGTTGCTAAATCAACGATTAAAAGTTTGGCAAATAAGCTTTAACTTTTATGAACCCTCGTGAGAGATACATAGTGTTCGATTCTCAATTCGATACTATGTTAGTTTCGGCAAATTATTGAAAAGGCAGGGCATGCATGGAAGATTTGCTGATGACATCCGAAGAAGCCTTAGTCTTACTTGACTCGATCCTGCCGGGGCAAAAGCTAAAGGATATTCAGGAGCTAGTATTTCGGTATTCCTGGCAAGGATGGACTTACTCTAGAATTGCAGATCATGCTGGATATGATATTGGTCATATTCGAGATGTTGGCTCTAAATTGTGGCAACAACTTTCCAGAGCTTGTGGAGAGCAAGTCACCAAAAAGAATGTGCAGGCAGCCCTGCGACGGCAAATTCTTCCACAAAATGCTTCACCCCTACCTCCAACCTCATTTCCCCTGGAAGTGCTTGAACGGTCAGAGCTTCGGCCTCCAACCCAGCCAACTCAGCCACAAAAACTGCAAGCTCCAGGACGCTCTAAATCAGTAGCCAACCCAAATCAATATTGGGGAGAGAGTATTGATGTCCCAATCTTTTATGGGCGTACTCATGAACTTGAAGTACTAGAGCAATGGATTGTTGAAGATCAATGCCGCTTGGTGGCCCTGTTGGGGATGGGGGGTATTGGTAAAACAACGTTAGCAATCAAGTTAGCCGAACAATTACAAGATCAATTTGATACTCTCATTTGGCAATCGCTGCGTAATGCTCCTCCTATTGAAGAGGTGATGACTCATCTGATTCATGTATTATCAGAATCACAGATGAGTTCGGCAAAACAACAGGCGATCGCTGAAACCCTAGATAGCCAAATGTCACAGTTGATGGGTTATCTGCGGACATCGCGATGTTTGCTCGTATTCGATAATATTGAAGCGATTTTAGAAAGTAGTTACGCGAATACCCTCAATCATGGGCAAGTTGGGCAGTATCGGGACGGTTATGAGGCTTACGGAGAGCTATTTCGTCGCATTGGAGTCGAACGTCATACCAGTTGTTTGGTGTTGACCAGTCGAGAAAAACCCAAAACATTAGACCCATTAGAAGGAAAAACATTGCCCGTTCGGACGTTGGCGTTAACGGGCTTAAGTCTGCCAGCGGTGCAGGCGATCGCGACCCACAATGGTTGTTTCTGCCAATCACCCAACGAGTGGAACTGTTTAATGGAGCGGTATTCGGGCAATCCGTTAGCTCTCAAAATTGTTTCAACAACAGTACAGGAATTATTTGATGGAGATGTCAGCCAATTTTTAGAGCAGGAGACACTTGCCTTTGGTAACATCACAACCTTGTTGGATGAACAGTTTCATCGGTTGTCAGAACTTGAGAAACAAGTCATGTATTGGCTAGCGGTCAACCGAGAATGGGTGTCGATCGCAGAATTGCGCTCTGATCTGGTCACACTGACTCAATTGCAGTTACTCGAAGCGTTGCAATCGTTGGGACGATGTTCCTTAGTGGAAAAGTCAGCGGGTCAATTCACGCTACAGCCCGTCGTGATGGAGTATGTCACCGATCGCTTTATCGAGCAGGTGAGTGAAGAAATCACAACGCACACTCCTCGCCTTTTAATCAGTCATGCGCTGATGAAAGCAGAGGCAAAAGATTACATTCGAGATAGTCAAATTCGAGTTATTCTTGAGCCTCTGGCGACTCGGTTAATGCAACACTGGCGATCGCCCAAAGAAGTACAATACCAACTCAATCAGTTATTGCAGACATTAAAAGCTGACTATGCCATGTTTGCTGGATATAGCGGTGGTAACGTGATCAATCTCTTGCGTTATTTTGAGGTTGACCTAAGGGGCTATGATTTTTCGGGTTTGCGGATCTGGCAGGCATACTTACAAAATATCAGCTTGCATGGGGTTAATTTTAGCCATGCTGACTTGGGGCGATCGGTGTTCACAGAAACGCTGGCAACGCCTTCTGCGGTAGCGTTTAGCCCGGATGGACAGTTGGTAGCGACGGGAGATTTAAGGGGAGAAGTACGGTTGTGGCGATCGACCGATGGCAAAAACCTGTTGACCTTGAAAGGGCACAGCAGTTGGGTCTGGTCGTTAGCGTTTAGTCCCGATGGGGCAACGCTTGCCAGTGGCAGTGACGATCGCACGGTCAAACTTTGGGACTTGCAGACAGGACAATGCCGTCATACCCTCAGTCATGAGGGGTCGATCTGGTCAGTTGCTTATAGTGCAGACGGTAAATATTTTGCGAGTGGTAGCGAAGATCAGACTGTAAAATTGTGGGATCTTCACACGGGGCAATGCCTGAAAACATTGACAGGACATGACAGTTGGGTGCGATCGATCGCCTTCTGCCCAACGTCACGGTTGCTAGCCAGTGCAGGCGATGACGGAACGATTAAACTGTGGAATTTGGCTACAGGACGCTGCGATCGCACCTTGCACGGACATCGCGATCGGGTCTGGTCGATTGCTTTTGCTCCTAACTCCAAGCAGAGTTACCCTTCTCATCTGCTGGCCAGTGGTAGCAGTGATACAACAGTCCGAGTGTGGGATTGTAAAACAGGTCGTTGTCTTCACGTCATGCAAGGACATGCGAATTGGGTGCGTTCAGTTGCCTTTAGCCCCGATGGAGAAACCGTTGCAAGCGGCAGTGAAGATCACACGATTAAGCTATGGAATGCATTCACAGGGCAATGTCTACAGACGATTAAAGGACATGCGAATTGGGTGCGTTCTGTTGCCTTTAGCCCCAATGGAGAAACCCTTGCCAGTGGCAGTGGCGATCACTCAGCCAAGCTTTGGGATGTGGCTACTGGCTGTTGTCAACGTACTCTAAAAGGCTATACCAATCGGGTTTGGTCTGTTGCTCTCAGCCTCGATGGCAACACCTTAGCCAGTGGCAACGATGACTACACCGTGAGGGTGTGGCGTCTGCCCAACGCGGGGAACACAGACATTCAGCCCGATCGCGTCTTGCGAGGTCACACGAATGCCGTTTGTGCGATCGCCTTTGGCAACAGTGAAGCTCCCGCCTTTAGCCCAACGGCATCGGTGTTAGCCAGTGGTAGTAGTGATCACACCATTAAACTCTGGGATCTAGCCACAGGACAATGTTTGCAAACCTTGCGAGGTCATACCAGTCGTGTCTGGTCAGTAGTCTTTAGCCCCGATGGCAAAACTTTGGCTAGCAGCAGCGATGACCACACGATCAAACTGTGGGATGTGTCACTTGGACAATGCCGACAGACGTTACACGGGCATAGCAACTGGGTTTGTGCGATCGCCTTCAATCCCAATCCTGATTTACCACTGCTTGCCAGTGCGAGCTATGACCAAACCGTGAAAGTATGGAATATAGAAACGGGGGAATGCCTTAAAACACTGGAGGGACACACCAACTGGGTTTGGTCAACGGCGTTCAGTCCCGATGGCAAAACGCTCGCCAGTGGTAGCGGCGACCATACGATCAAACTATGGGACGTGGAGACAGGTGAGTGTTTGAAAACGCTTCATGGACATACCAGTCGCATTTGGGCGATCGCCTTTTGTCCACAAGCAGAAACTCAATGGCTTGCGAGTAGTAGCAGCGACCACACGATTAAGGTGTGGAATGTGGAAACAGGTGAGTGTTGTCACACCTTGCAGGGACACAGCAGCATGATTTGGTCGGTCGCCTTTAGTGCTGACGGTCGCACCCTTGTAAGTGGTAGCCACGACGAAACGGTGCGGTTGTGGGATATTGAGACAGAGCATTGTTCTGTCGTGTTAAAAGCAGAAAAGCCTTACGATCACATGAACATTACGGGAGTAACAGGCTTGACCGATGCCCAGATCACCACACTCTGTGCGTTGGGTGCCGTTGCTCATCCCCAATGAGAGTGTAACTCCATCAAGCTGTCTCAGATCTCAAAAAGATGGCACCCACAACAACCAAAAAGACACCCACTAATTTGGTGGCAGTATAACCTTCTTTAAATAGAAGAATGCCAAATAGCACAGTGCACAATGCATCTAACCCAGATACAATCAACCCATTTACTCCTAAGTTGGGATTCCGCGATAACAACCAAATTTGAAGACTGGCTCCACCGACAAAGAACAGATAAACCAGAATAGTCGGCACTAATTTTTCGTAACCCTCAGATAGCTTCATGAAGATGCCACCAACGGAATAGGCAAGCGCAGCAACGATTGCAATGAAGAGATACATGATTTTGTAGGCTCTTGATTAATATTATGAAAGCGACAGGAGGATGAACAAAGGCATTGAAAAGGACTTCCCTGTGGGTAATTGCTTCATCCTGTTATTTATGCCTGATCGGTTGCGTTTGGGGTTGACGGTTGCACCCTTGTAAGTGGTAGCTAGATGAAACAGTGTGGTTATGGGATATTGAGACAGAACATTGCTCATCCGCGTTAAAAACAGAAAGCCCTTACGATCGCATGAACATTACGGGAGTCACAGGCTTGACCAATGCCCAGATCACGACACTCTGCGCGTTGGGTGCCGTTGCTCACTCCCATGAGTCTAGGTAAATAGACCAAGATAATAGCAGAACAGTACCATGCAAGCCCACAACCCAGCTAACCATCCTGCATGTTCTGATTGAGAAAAGAAGCTTAAGACAATACAAACGGCGATTAGAAAAGCACTCCGTTTAATCGTTAATATCAATTGACGGAACTGTTGATCATCCATATTTGATATCAAAGAGCGATCGCTACACAGGTGAAAAAGCCAATGTCACCATCATCAGCGTCAATACCGCAGAACCAGTAATAGCCAGTGTCCGTGGCCAGTTATAGCGGATTAATTCTTGAATTACGTCCTCTTGCTTGCCATTTCGCTCTAATCGGTTATGGCGGGGGATAGCTAACGCCACTGTGACAAACAGGGACACTAAGGCACACCCGCTATTGGCTACAACAAGCCACAGCGGGATGGCTTCAGGATGCACAAAAATCAACACCAAGGGCAACAGAAAAGATGCAAATCCTGGAATGATCACAGGTAGGGGAATGTGACTCGAATAAAACTGATGGTAAGTTATGTATTCCTCAGAGCCAACCTTGCCAAACAGTGGATAGATGACGATTTGAGCAAACCAGATTAAACCGAGATTGTAGAAGATGAGTACGGTACAAAACAACAAAAAAGTGTGGGGAAAATCCATCACTGTAACTCCGTAAAGTTCTTTAAATCAGAAAACCTGTAGAGGTTTCATGAGAACCCCTACAGGCGGCTAGTACACCACTTAAGCCAAACTAAAGTCAGCGGCTGTAAAACTACTTTGGTTAGCCACGTTAGTTAAGTTCGTGAGGTTCGCTAACACACTAAATCGACCATTATTAGCTAAGTCTTCAGAAAAGACGACACGGCTAATTCCTAAACTGGTGTTGAAGTAAACGAATAGCCCCCGTCCTCCAGTGAAGTTGGAATTATCCGCGATCGCTCTAGCTGCTGCTCCAGCATTCGCAAAGCCAGTTGCATCGGTCAGCACCACCAGGTTGTTATCGCCAGTGAGTTGACTCGCATCTCCCCGTTGGAAGCTCAGGTTTGTGAGTCCGCTGGTTTGACGATTTAGCGCAATCTGATCTTGTCCAATCTCATAATCTGTAATCAGGTCAGGACGATTTAGACCTGCCCCTGGATTTGCACCCGTAAAGGGATCATTGGCGAATAGGAAGCGATCGCGTCCACCTCCACCTGTCAGCGAGTCACCGACTGTTGCCGTACCTGTGCCTACTGGGATTTGAATCGTCCCGGTGCCCCCTGCTAGCAAGTCATCCCCGTTCCCTCCATCCGCGACTATACGAATGGCTGTGTTTCTGGCATCGAGAGAATCATTCCCCTCACCGCCGTTAAACACAATCGAGGTGACACCCGTATTGCTGAGATCGTTCACAACAAACGTGTCGTTGCCCCCTACGCCGTTGACGTTGAAGATTTCAGAGGTGCTCACCGTCAAGGTAAATTGCCCAACGGCTTGTCCATCAATGGTAGGGCGATCGAGCAACACTTGACCTTGAGCATCTTTGCCCAACGTAAAGTTATCCCCTCGTGTTAGTGCCCCTTCTACAGCAACGGTGTCGGTGCCATCGCCTCCAGTCATCAAGTCGCTGCCTTCACCGTCCCGCCAGCCCATTAGATCATCGCCACTACCGCCCAACATGCGATCGTCACCTATGCCTGCGTTGATGATGTCGTTGCCAGCATCCCCGCTGATAGTGTCAATGCCTGTGCCACCTGTAATAACATCATTGCCATCCCTTGCCCGAATGATGTCATTGCCAGAACCACCGTTGATATTGTCGTTGCCTGCACCTGCATCAATCCGGTCATTACCAGAACTAGCGTTAATAGAGTCATCTCCACTGCCACCGCTAATGCGATCGTTGCCTGCGCCACCGTCAATTGAGTCGTTCCCGGTGCCACCAATCAACCTATCGTCGCCAGCACCCCCCGTGATGGTGTCACCATCAGCACCCCCATCGATGCGATCGTTGCCACTACCACCATTGCAATTGTCTCGTCCTGCGCCTCCTGAGAGTAAATCATTACCACCCTCGCCAAAATAGACATCTCTAAGATTGGTTCCTCTAAAGATATCTCTTAGATTACTACCACGTAGTCTAACTCCTCTTGCCATCGTACGTTCTCCTAAATGTAGTTAAGTGATGAGTGTTCTAATGCTGTAGTTTCAGTGAATTTTGCAAGTCAATTTAGAGTTGACTTTGACTGCAAATAGACATGAGAAGCTACTAGCCTTGATGTTTGGTCTAAGCTCTGAACGACAGATTTCTCTCAGTTGAGCATCAGAAGATCAACGAGAAATGAAATCACTTGAAGTTGAATCGTTTACAAACAAAATGATTTCTCGGTTATTTCACCAGCTTAAACAAGCTTTGATGGTTTGCCAGTCGGAGAAAGTCTGAAAAGAACGGTTGGATTCATTCGGGAAACAAATGTTGGAAAAGTCTAGAAATCCTTCAAATAAAGCACTTCAACACCCAAACACCACTAACCCAATCTTTTCCGCTCATCTAAACAGGCTTCATCTGACTTTTTCAGACTGGCAAATTGAATTCCGTTTTCTATGCTGAGGGAGTGTAGGTAAAGCGTTTGTGTGAGCAGCGTATCGTATAAAACCACAAACCGTACTTTTAATGCGATCGCCCACCGCTCTGTAGGAAGTTTGTTTCACATCGTTTCATCAACTGACAAACAGTTGATCTACTCATCTCATTTACACGTTGAACACTATGTATCAACAACTTCAATCTCCAACATGGACGCCTAAACAAATTCACTGTGATTTATCTCAACGAGTTGCAGTGCATGCTGAAGATATCATTTGGGAACCAACCCCCTATCCTGGTATCTGGTTTGGTTGTTTTGAGGCCAATCATTTAATTCAAGAGCATCCCCTGACGATGCTGACACGCTTTGACCCAGGAGGGTTCTTTGCTCCTCACGGTCATCCTGATGGCGAAGAGATATTAGTCGTTCAAGGCATGTTTGCTGACGAAACGGGAGAATATCCGGCAGGTTCCTATCTGCTCAACCCGGAATGGTTTAGTCATTCCCCCTACAGCACGGATGGCTGTATTACCTTCGTCAAACTCCGCCATCATAGCGGCAAAAATCGCAACCAAATTCGGGCAAACCTCAATCTTTTACCGTGGGTATCGAGTTCAATTCCTCAAATTAAGGTAAAACCGCTCTATCAGCAAGCGGGCTTCACGGAAACCGTTCGGATTGAACGGTGGGAACCTGGAACACACCTATCCTGGAGAAGCGAATCGATGGTAAAAGAGATTTTTGTATTGGAAGGGATCTGGGCAGATGAGTTGGGTGAATACTCTGCCGGAGCATGGCTGCGCTATCCCCCCGGTTGCGTCTACGCCCCCTCTTCTCCAGAGGGTTGTGTTCTCTACGTCAAAACCTATTAGAAGTGTTACTTGAAAGTTGCTCCTGTCATTGTGAGCGATCGCCTTCTGACTCTGATAAATGCACCTTTTAACTCAAAGTTTGCACCTCTGAGCTTGAAACGTGCACCTCTGACCTTGACAAATGCACTTCTGAACTCAAAGTTTGCACTTCTGAACTCAAAGTTTGCACTTCTGAACTCGGAACTTCCATCTTTGAACTCGGAACTTGCACCTCCGGGTCCAAACAATGAGGTTTGGAACTCAAAGTCTGGAACTGTAAATCCCAAAATTTTCATCCTCATCAAACATCTAAGGAGTCTTACAAAAACAAGTAGTGCAAGCGTCTCGCTTGCGTGGGCAAATGTCTCGCTTGCGTGGGCAAATGTCTCGCTTATGTGGGCAAATGTCTCGCTTGCGTGGGCAAATGTCTCGCTTATGTGGGCAAATGTCTCGCTTATGTGGGCAAATGTCTCGCTTGCGTGGGCAAGATGCCCACACTACAGCCCCCACTTCAATTGCAGACATTAATCCTTCAATAAACACAAGGGAGATTTGTATGGAAAGAATTTTTGGAACCCCCGGCGACGACGAGTTGATCGGGACTGATGTCAGCGATCGCATTTTTGGCTTCGAGGGAGATGACATTCTCAATGGTCTTGGCGGGGACGATCGCCTCTACGGAGGAGACGGGATTGACAGAATAGATGGGGGCGACGGTAACGATCGCTTAGAGGGTGGTGCTGGGGTCTTTGATTCGCTGCGAGGAGGCAACGGCGACGATCGCATCACTGGTGGTGTTGGAGACGACCTCCTGAGTGGTGGGGAAGGCAACGATCGCCTCAATGGGGGTGACGATAAAGATACGTTAGATGGGGATGCAGGGGATGACCTGCTCGATGGCGGTGACGACGTTGATAACTTAAGAGGGGGCGAAGGCAACGATCGCCTCTGGGGTCAGGAAGGGGGCGATCGCCTCGACGGTGGCGCAGGGGACGATCATCTCGATGCCGGAGAGGGAAACGATTTTCTGATCGGCGGTGATGGTAACGATCGCCTCGAAGGGGGAAACGGTCTTGATTCTCTGGATGGCGGTGCAGGGGATGACCTGCTGAATGCAGGAGGAGGCGATAGTGGTGGTACCAATATTCTGATTGGAGGAGGGGGTAACGATACCCTGATCTTTGGTAATGGGATTGATAATTTCTCCTACTCTACTAGTCAAGCCGTTAGCGGCATTGATGTCGTTCGGCGATTTGATCGGGGTGTTGGGGGCGATCGCATCACCTTTAGGAGCATCAGCAATGTGGATGTCGTGACGGTTGGCAGAGATACTCAATTTCGCGTGAGTGACGGTATCCAAGACAATGCTGGGTTTGGGACAGGTGACTTGTTAGTAACGCTGTCGGGCACGGCAGGCTTCACTGCTGACAACATTACCGCTAACGTTCGGTTTGATAACACCGCTAAATTTCTATTTGCATAGAGAACTAATACCAGTTCTCAAAATTGTGTTTCGGGAAATAACGCATTTCAGAGGTAACAATGGCAACTTATTCACTAGGTGAGATAAAAAATAGTGTTCCGCCAATCGTTCAACAGCGCACCATCAATCCAGGAACACAACTAGACACCTTTGAGTTTTTAACGTCAGGGGGAAATATCAACCTGTCGATTACAAACATCAGTGGTGGTGGCAATGTCAATTTAAGTCTGTTTCATGATGCTAACGGCAATGGTTCTCTTGACCAAAATGACACCTTCTTGGGAAGCTCTGGGCGAAACAACCAGCTTGATGAATCACTCAACATTAACGGTTCAACCCTTCAAGGTAAGTTCTTTGCTCGAGTCAGTAAACAAGTCGTGTTTGGTGTCGGTGAAATTCCTGTCTCCTATAAGTTTTCAGCATCATTGAATTCCTTCAGTGACCTGCTACCTGAAGAGAATACGTTAGGAACCATTTCTCAAGACACTACCCGTTCAGGTGCCGTCGGCGATTTAGACACCACCGATGTCTACAGTTTCTCGGTTAACCAAAACGATTTAATTCGTATCAAGCTATCCAAACAAGGTGGAAATACCCGTTTGCGGCTCATTGAAGACCGCAATCAGAATCAGCAAGTTGATTCTAGCGATCGCGTCATCGCTGGTTTCAACCAAATCGTTGCTAGGGGTCGCTTTAACGGTCCAGCAATAAACTATCTGCTGCAAGTCCAGCAAGTGAGCGGTGAAACAAACTATCAAGTGACTTTTGATCGCAGTCCTTTCAGCACAACGTAGAGCATTCCAGGTTGGGCGCATGTCATTTTTGTAGTTCTCACCCTAAATCCCTCACCTAAGGGGCGAGGGACTTCCGATCCGACTTCCCTTCTCCCCAGGGAGAAGGGGCTAGGGGATGAGGGCAATTTGCAAAGGTGACATGCTCCCTTCCGCATCTGTGTACAGGTAAAGCATTCAGGATTTGATATTAACCCTTTCTAAAGGAGATTCACCATGATTCACCACATTTCGATCGCGGCTCATGATCCACAGCATGTGGCTGAAGTTTTAGCAGAGCTATTTCAAGGAACAACCATTCCATTTCCCAGTCATCCTGGAAGCTATGTGGCTGTCGCCCTTGACTCACACGGCACGATGGTCGAGGTGCATCCACTCACGATTAAACTGATTCCTGGTGTTGGAGAGGAAGATGCTCAACATCTACACGATGCTGACTCACTGGCTTACACCGCTACTCATGCGGCTATCTCAGTGTCGATGAGTGAGGAGCAAATCCAGGCGATCGCCACTCGTGAAGGTTGGCGCATGAAGCGGTTTAATCGCGGTGGCTTTTTTGATGTGATTGAGTTTTGGCTCGAAAATCACATGTTGATTGAGTTATTGCCCCCTGAACTTGCCTCCAACTACCTCGCCTTTATGGAGCCAAATGCGTTGAGGCAATTCATCGCTACAGCCGCTTAGAGGTTAAGTGAAACCCAAACAGTATGAAGTACACCTCTTTTTCTGTCTTTGAAACGATGGATCAAGTCACTGTTTCAGAATCAATATCCATTTCTCGGTTAGCCAGCTATCAATTAATTCCACAACTGCTATGCGAAAGCATTGTCGATCGCGCGATCGCCTCTATTTCATGCACGGCTGAGGAAACGGCAATTGCTTGTCAACAACTTTATCAACGTTGGCAGTTAGACTCACCAGAGCAACAGCAAGCATGGCGATCGCACTATGGCTTAACCCAGGAACAGCTAGAACTAATCGCCACACGCGAACAGCGCATCCAAACATTTAAACAACTGACTTGGGGGCACAAACTTAAGTCCTACTTCTTGCAACGCAAACACGACTTAGATCAGGTTATTTACTCACTGCTGCGAACTCGTCAACATGATCTGGCGCAGGAGTTGTATTTTCGGATTCAAGAAGGCGAACAATCCTTTGCGGATCTGGTATATCAATACTCTGAGGGAGAAGAAGTCAAAACAGGCGGACTGGTGGGTCCAATTGAATTGGGAATGCTCCGTCAAGAATTGGCAAACTTGTTCTATAGCAGTCAGGTTGGCGAGGCTCATCCGTTGAAATTGGGGGAATGGTGTCTGATCGTGCGATTGGAAAAACGCATCCCTGCCCAGTTAGATGAAACAATGCAGCAACGCTTATTACAAGAGCAGTTCGACGAATGGTTGCGATCGCACATTCAAGAACTCAATGAATTTGATCAACGCTGGTTTGGAGTTCACCTTGAGCGATCGCTGAATAGTGCTGGCTAGCGGTGGGCTAATATCCAGGTGTAAGAAAATGACAGTCATATCACTCCTATTTCAGTAATGAGTGTTGTATTAGAAACATCCAGGTTGTACTTACGACCCTGCCAACTTGACGATCTAACGGTTGTTCACCCCCTATGGACAAACGATCGCATTCGCTATTTTCTATTTGATGATCGTGTGATTTCACTCGATGAGACGCGATCATTTATTGATGATAGTCTGACGAACTTTGATCAATACGGCTATGGAATTTGGTTAGTTTATACACGCCCTGATCTGGGTCTCATCGGGTTTGCAGGATGCTTGCGATCGGACGATGAAACCCCCGGTTTGATCTATGGAATTCGTCCAGATTATTGCAATAGGGGTTATGCGACTGAGGCTATGAACTCCGTACTGAATTACGTCTCTACTCTGCCATTGACGCATGTCGTAGCCGATGTTGATGAACCCAATGAAGCATCCATACAGGTATTAAAAAAGCTGGGTATGAAACAAACAAAACGAGACATCATTCATGGAAGACCCTTACTCTATTTTGAGTATGAGCTTGAGAAGAACGGTGATGATGCCCCGTAAGAGAATGCATTCACTTAATTCGCTGAGAAAAACTTTTCGATATGTTAGAAATTGAGCTTTAATGGCTACCTCTGGCAGATCTCAGTTTAGAATTTGGTCACAGAGTAACCCGATGCCCTATTCTAGCTGCCGTATTCTAACCATTGTAATGATGGTCTTCGCTCATGACCCCTGACGAAGCCTTGCTCCTGCTAGATCATCTCCTACAAGAGCAAAAACTTAAAGACCTCCAAGAACTCGTGTTTCGGTATACATGGGAAGGCTGGACGTATCCTGAAATTGCGAAACAGTTGGGATATGACACGAGCCATATTCGGGATGTGGGTTACGAATTGTGGCAACAACTCTCGCGATCGCTGGGTGAGCGTGTTACTAAGAAAAATATTCAGTCTGTCTTGCGACGATTGGAACAACGACAGAGCATCGCTTCTACTTCAGTGAGTCATCAGGCTGATGATCAACTCGGAGAATCATCGGATGACATCCAACTTCCTTTAGAGCCATCCAATCAATCTCTCTTCCTCACCGATAGTCTCTCTGAAGTCTCTGCTCTAGATGTGCGATCGCTTCTACCTCAAAACTATTGGGGAGAGTCGATTGATGTTTCCGTCTTCTATGGGCGCACACAAGAGCTATCACGATTGCAGCAATGGATCGTCAATGAGCATTGTCGTCTGGTTGCAATTTTGGGGATGGGTGGTATGGGCAAGACGACTCTAACCGCAAAATTGGTTGAAGAGTTGCAAGATCAGTTTGACTTGATTATTTGGCAATCATTTCGGAATGCACCTCCAGTAGATGAGGTGTTTTCCCAGTTGCTGCGGGTCTTTTCTCACCGAACAGGCAATCCTGCTTCTCATATGCCAAGTGCTAAACCTGAAGAAATGACTGCTCAAGTCAATCAAATTATGGAGTATCTCCGCACAATCCGTTGTTTACTCGTGTTTGACAATCTGGAAAGCATTCTGTCAGCATCTACGGTTGATACCCCAACCTTGACCGCAGGGCAGTTACGTTCTGATTACGAAATGTATGGTGAACTGTGTCACCGCATTGGTGTAGAACGGCATAAGAGTTGTCTGATCGTGACAAGCCGAGAAAAGTTGCAATTACTGGCAGCTTTAGAAGGGGATGCTCTGCCTGTCCGTAGTTTTGAGTTAAAGGGATTGAGCGTCCCTGATGTGCGATCGATGGTCGTTGCCAATGGTGGATACGTTGCCTCAGAGACAGATTGGCAACGGTTGACCGATTATTACTCAGGCAATCCGTTAGCCCTCAAGATTGTCTCAACGACCGTGTGTGACTTGTTTGAGGGCAACGTCCCAGAGTTTTTAAACCAGGGGACGATCGTTTTTGGTGACATTAGCACCTTGCTCGATGAACAGTTTCAGCGATTATCGACCCTGGAAAAACAGGTGATGTATTGGTTGGCGATCAATCGGGAATGGGTATCACTGGCTGATCTGCGCGATGATCTTGTTGTTCGCATTCCTCACGCCGAGTTGATGGAGGCGTTGTTGTCACTGCGGCGGCGATCGCTTGTAGAAAAGAATGCAGGGTTATTTACCTTACAACCTGTGGTAATGGAGTATGTCACTCAAAACTTGATTATTCAGATCTGCCACGAGTTTGAAACACTAGAACCAACCCTATTACTCAGTCATGCGTTGATCAAAGCTCAGTCAAAAGATTATGTCCGAGATAGTCAAATTCGTTTGATTCTGACACCCATTGCTTCGCATTTAATTAACGTATTTCGTTCTCTTAAACGAGTCGAAGAACACCTCGATCGCTTTCGGTTTCAGCTTCAAATTGCACATTTTGGTTCATCTGGTTACGGTGCTGGTAATTTGATCAATGTCTTACGTTATCTCAATCTCAACTTGAGTGGCTATGATTTCTCTCATCTCGATATTCGACAAGCACATTTGCAAGATGTTGAGCTGCATCAAGTTAACTTTGCTCATGCCCATCTAAGCAATTGCACCTTTACTCAGACTTTTGGCAGCATTTTATCGGTGGCATTTAGTCCTGATGGTCATCTGCTGGCTACAGGTGGAGTCAATGCAGAAGTTTGTGTGTGGCAGGTAGCAACCGGGCAACAGTTGCTGGCTTGTAAAGGGCATTCCAATTGGGTATTGTCAGTAGCTTTTCACCCTCAAGGGCATCTGCTGGCAAGTGCTGGAGAAGATCGAACCATTCGTTTGTGGGATGTCGCCAATGGGGCGTGCCTTGCCACCTTATCGGGACACACCGACTATGTGCATTCCATCGCTTTTAGCCCACTTGATATGGATGGCGAGCCGTTGTTGGCGAGTGGTAGCCTGGATAGAACCATTAAACTGTGGGATGTGCGAACGGGACACTGTTTGCAAACCTTAGAAGGGCATACCAGTTGGCTTGAGCAAGTGGTATTCAGCCCAACGGGGCAATGGTTGGCGAGTAGCAGTGGCGATCGCACCATCAAGCTATGGGATATCGCTACTGGAGAATGCTTGAGCACGTTGACCGGGCACGAGGAAGAAGTGACCTCGATCGCGTTTCATCCCAATCAGCCCATTCTCGCGAGTGGAAGTGGCGATCGCACCATCAAACTGTGGGATATCACCACTGGAGAATGCCTTAACACCTTATATGGGCACTCCGGTCGAATTTGGGCGATCGCTTTTCATGCCAGTGGTTGCCTTGCCAGTGCGGCTCACGACCAATGTATTAAGCTTTGGGAGATCAATACGGGACAGTGCATCACCACTTTACAGGGACACCGTAGCCCAGTTCGAGCGATCGCCCCTCACCCTCATAAACCCATTCTTGCTAGTGGTAGCAGTGATCAGAGCATTCGTCTCTGGCAAATGGATACCGCTGAATGTATCAAAGTACTTCAGGGCTGTAGCCACCAGATTTGGGCGATCGCCTTTCATCCCAACGGTATTCTGCTAGCTAGCGGTTCCCATGATCAGGTGATTCGTGTGTGGAATACTCAAACTGGGGACTGCATCAACACCTTAAGAGGACACACAAGTTGGATACGAGCGATCGCTTTTAGCCTCAATGGCAATCTCATTGCCAGTGGAAGTGGTGATCCGGCAATCAAACTGTGGAATCTTGAGACCGGACAGTGTGTGAGAACGTTACAGGGACACAGCAGTTGGATACGAGCCGTTGCTTTTAGCCCGGATGGTCGCCTGCTCGCCAGTGCTTCTCACGATCAAACGGTGCGCTTGTGGAATTTCAACACAGGTGAAGTCGTTAGCATTCTCTCAACGAATACAGTGTGGACGAGAGCGATCGCTTTTAATCAGGATGGCTCTCTATTAGCTACCTGTTTCGGTGCATCTCACCTAGCCCTTTGGGACGTGACAACTGGCAAACGACTCAGAATTTTAGAGGGACATACCAGCCAAATTTGGTCTGTTGCGTTCAACCCTGATGGAAAAACCGTCGCGACTGGCAGTAGTGACCAAACGATCAAACTGTGGGACGTCTCTACTGGAACTTGCCTCAAAACCCTAACGGGACATAGTGGCAATGTCTGGTCAGTGGCTTTCACAATAGACGGAACATTGCTCGTGAGTGGTGGAGACGACCAGGGCATTCGGCTTTGGGATTTGCAAACAGGACAGTTTAAGATTTTGTCAGGACATGATCGCCCAGTTCAGTGGGTTGCCTGTAGCCCGGATGGCAAAACGCTTGCCAGTGGCAGTGAAGACGAAACCATTCGGATCTGGCAGATTGAGACAAGAACCTGCTTGGGAATACTCAGAGCCGATCGCCCTTACGAAGGCATGAATATTACGGATATAACGGGACTCAGCGACATTCAAAAAGAATCTTTGTTGAGTTTGGGGGCATATACGAACTAATGCATGGCAGCAATTCTCATGTTAGGTTTGCAATTCAGATGAGAATTGCTGAATGCATGTGAGTTTTAACAGCACACATTAAACGATGCTGTGCAATTTTACGAAGGATGGCGCGGTTTCAAATTCTTGGTGTACCCCTCCTGCTTTACGCACATGCATCATTCCAAACCGTTGTATAAAGAGTCAATTGTTGTACAAGATCTGGAATTGCAGCATGAGCAGACTGGAGCGATTGCTGATGGCGATCGTCGCCAAATTCCTGATATTCAATGCGAATGACATGGTGTTCACTGGCTCCAAACAGGTTTGAAGCCGTGATAATGGCAGGATCAAGATGGTTCATCGCAGCATGAGCACCACCGGGGTCAAATCCACCTTCCCCACTTGCAGCCAGGATAACCAGAATCTTTCCAGTCAAAATGGGTTCGATCGGTTGCTCACCACGAGCTAAATCAAAGGAAAAGGTTCGTCCAATCCGAATCACCTGATCAATCCAGGCTTTCAGAGCGGCTGGCATTCCGTAGTTGTACATGGGCGTACCAATGACAATCACATCAGCAGACTCCAATTCATCAATTAGTTGATCAGAAAGGTTGAGTACCTCCTGTTGCTGAGGAGTTCGTTGTTCGGGTAGGGTAAATGCGGCAGCAATCCAAGCCTCGCTGATGGCTGGAGGCGGATTCAACCCAACATCTCGCGTGATAACGGTATCGTTGGGTCTAATTTTTAACCAGTGTTCGGTGAATGAAGTGGTTAGACTACGGCTCAAGGAACGAGTCACACGCGCACTGGCATCAATTCTCAATACAGTAGCCATGTTTATATGCTCCTCGACTTTACTGATGATTCAGTTGACCTTCAAACCGCAGTACGCCTACCCCTTTGCCATAATCGATCGCCCCCCAACTGTTGAAGGAACCCGTCAACCCCTCAAATTTTCCACCCGCTTCCACCACGGTATATTCTGTTTGAGCAAAGTAAGTTGTGCCTTCAACCGGGGTATGAACGGATTTATCCTGGGTGTAGATATAGCTACCATCATCGGCAACAAAATAATGGCGCAGGTCGTAGTGCTTCTTACCATCGGGGATATCGGTTGCGTCGGTGACTTTGGCATACACACCGCCATCAAACACACCCGTCATTGCTACAACAAAATTTGTTGCATCGATCGCTCGGATATTTGCGGTTCCACCCATTGATAATGATGTCGTCATGCTTGCTCTCCTGAATAATGCGAAATTAAAAAATGATGTGTTAGCGAACTGCCCAAAAAGTTTCAGCAGACTCTATTGAGTGCAAAGTTTATACACCCACAGATGTAATATTTCTGCTGAATAGAACTTTTGGAAGATTTGCCTGTGTCTTCTCTTCTAGATGAGATTTATACAGGCTCCTGAACAGTCAGAAATCTGTCTCATTCCTCAATAAAAACAATATCAAGGAGAAACAGGAGATTGCAAATTCAATTTGCTCAGGATTAGAATGAGAAAAATTCATCTATAAGCCCATGCGATCGCTGCCACCGCTCAATGCTTTACAGACTTTTGAGGTGACGGCTCGACATCTAAGTTTTCAGCAAGCGGCTGAAGAATTGGATGTCACGCCAACTGCCATCAGCCATCAAATAAAAATCCTGGAAGATTACCTGGGAGTTTCTTTGTTTCGCCGCCGCCCTCGTCCTTTGACTCTGACGGAAGCAGGAAACCTCCTGTATCCAGCAGTACGCGATAGTTTGGATAGAATAGCCGCTGCGATCGCTCAATTGCAGCAAACTCCAGAATCGACGACGTTAACGGTGAGCGTGACGACAGTATTTGCAGCCAAGTGGCTGGTTCCACGGCTATCTCATTTTCAGCGAACACATCCAGACATTGATCTGCGCCTGCAAACCTCGAATGATGTCGTAGACCTGGGGAAGCAGACCGTTGATTTAGCCATTCGCTATGGGAGAGGCAATTATCCCGGTTTGGCAGTTTGCAAACTGATGTCAGATGTGTTCATGCCGGTCTGTAGCCCACGGTTGCTGAAAGGGAAACACTCGATCCAGAAGCCGGCAGATTTAGTGCACCATCCACTTCTGCATTTTGAGTGGATTCATTTTGACACAGACGCTCCAGATTGGAAAAACTGGTTTAAAGCTGCTGGACTAGAAACGATTGTTCCAGATGACGGACTGACCTTTAACGAAGAAAGTTTAGCCATTCAAGCCGCGATCGCTGGTCAAGGTGTGGCATTATGCAGCAGCATTCATGTTGCAGATGATGTGGCATTAGGCTTTCTAGTACAACCGCTTGATGTGTCCCTTACTGGATTTAATTATTCGGCTGTGTATTTAGAGAATCACCCAAAAAAAGCACTAATTTTGAAGTTTGTCGATTGGCTAGTCGAGATGGTTGCCGATGAATTGTCCCCGACAAAGGCTAAAACGGGCTGAATAAAGCGATCGCGTCCTCGTCCTGGGCGATCGTTCGGGAAATCGCTAATCACCTTTGATGCGTAACCCCATTTGTTTGCCGATACGCTCCTGGTGATTGCCCCGCCCATTGCTTAAACGCTTTGCTGAAAGAGGCTTCGGATTCATATCCCACAGAACTGGCAACCACACTGAAGGGGATGCGCTGCGATCGCAAAATTTGACTGGCTCGTTGCATCCGCCAACGAGTGAGATACTTGTTCGGGGGTTGGTAGTGTTCCAGACCTGTGGATCAGTCAAATGACTCGTCCAAATTCGTATCGGTTAATAAACAGTCCAATCACAATGTCGTGCAACTAAACCGATTTGGAAAAACAAATCGTCTTACGCACTAACCGCTTTATCCGTGTCCTCAACGTTAAATGCTTCCGTTCAATCTTTTGGGTGTTCGCTTTGCCGA